>DAOMZC010000337.1:0-6818 GCA_035437965.1 Pseudomonadota bacterium | reverse complement strand
CGGCGAGACCGATCTGCTCCCCGCCCTGGGCGCCCTGCCGAGCACCCGCGGGCTCCTGCGCACGCTGGCCCACGGCCTCCTCGACCTCGGCCCGCTCTCCGAGCGCGAGCTCTTGCCGCCGGCGCAGAGCGCGAACATCGACTATCTGCAGGCCCTCGAACAGGACCTGCCCCGCCACCGCGCCCGCAAGTAGCCCGCCCATCAAGCGGTCCAGTCCGGGAGCCACCTGCACAAGCCCTTGCCCGAGCGTGCGGCCTGCAGCTCAGCTTGCAGATAATGCTTGCTCCGCGGCCGGCGCCCGTTATTGATTCGGGCACCATGACGACAAAGACCTCGACTCGTAACAAGACAGCGGCGGCCAAGGGCGCGACGAAGCGGCCGGACAAAGCGGCGGCCAAGCAGCCGGACAAAGCGGCAGCCAAGAGCTCGACGAAGCAGCCGGACAAAGCGGCGGCCAAGCGGCCGAACAAAGCGGCGGCCAAGAGCCCGACGAAGCGGCCCGCAGAGGCGGCGGCCGCTGATGGGCGCGCCGACTTCGAGGCGCTGGCGGCCGAGTACAAGAAGCTGCCGGCGGCGCAGGTGGTCCCCCCGCGCCTGGACGTGCAGACTGCCATCACCCATGTGCTGGGACTCGCCCAGCACCTTGACAACCCCGCCCTGCGCAAGCGCTTCCTCTCCCTGCCCGAGACCGAGCTACCCCCGGCGCTGCTGCAGCGCCTGCCGCAAGCGGCGCGAGCCGCCCGCTACGCCTTCCTGGGCCTGTCCACCACCGCCGCCAGCACCCCGGCGATCAAGGTCTCCCTCGAGCTCCTGCAGGAGGCCACCGCGCTGCGCACCCGCATGCTCGCTGTGTGCGAGTACCTGCTAGGCGACCAGGCCGAGCACGCAGCCGAGCTGCGGGACATCCGCCAGGGCCGAGGCTACCAGGACCTGGCCGACGACCTGGCGCGACTGGCCGCTCTCTACGACCGCGAAGCCGCCGTGGTGCAGCAAGACCCCAAGCACTACCGCGCCGACGACCACAAGCAAGCCCGCACCCTGGCCGCCCGCATCCTTGCCGAGGTCGCGGCCAGCGCGTCCACCGCCGCCGCCGAGGCCCAGGGCGGCAAGGTCCCCGCCGCCCGCGACGCCGCCTACCGCGCCTTCGCCCTGCTCGCCCGCTACTACGACGAGGTCGCCGCCGCCGGCCGCTACCTGCTGCGCCACGAGAACGGCGCCGAGATCTTCGGCTCCCTGTACAGCGTCGGCCGCCGCGCCGCAAAGCACACGCGCCCCAAGTCCCCGGAACCAAGCCCCGCCACCCCCTGAGCCCCCTTCCGCAAGCCGACGCCCGCAGCCGAGCAGCGGCTTGCAGCGGGCGCAGACCCTCTGAACAAGGTCTGTAGCTCTACCCGGCCAGGCGAGGCAAGGGCGCCCGAAGTCTACTGCTCTGCCGCGGCAGGCGAAGAAAAGGCGCCCCAGGTCTGCGGCTCTAATGAGGCCGGCGAGGCAGGGCGCCCCAGGTCTGCGTCTCTAACGAGGCCGGCGGGGCAGGGCGCCCCAGGTCTGCGTCTCTAACGAGGCCGGCGGGGCAGGGCCCCAGGTCTGCGACTCTGCCAAGGTGACGGCGACGGCGCCCCCGTGCTACAGCGCCCCGATGCGCTCCGCCCGGCCCGCCGCCCTGCTTTGCCGCCTCACGGCCCTGACCCTGGCGCTGCTGCTGTCCCCCCAGGTGCGCGCGGACGGCGGGCCGCTCATCGGGTCGGTGCCGCTGGCGGTGTCCTCGCAGTGCGGCTTTCTCGGCGACTGCGCGCATACGGATGCAATCGGTCTGCACCTGGGAACCACGGCCGCGGTGCGCTTCACCGGCAGCGGGAACCAGGTCGGCCTGACGGGCTTGCTGCACGGCTCGCTGACGTTCCTGGAGCTTTTGGAGCTTGGCGGGGCGATTGGTGGACACTACGTCAAGGACGAAGCGGGCGCCTCCCAGGCGGCGACCGCGCCGGCGCTGCTGTTCGTCAAGCTGCGCCTGTATCCTCTGGTATGGCAGCGCTCCAACCCCGGGGGACTGCAGCTCTCGGCTTCGTATCAGCGCTCGCTGGTCTCCGAGAGCCTGGGCACCGCGGAGCAGCCCGGCTTTGACCTCAACACGGCGCGGCTGCTGGCCAGCCGTTCCTTGGGGCCTGTCGATCTCGACGTCGGCGCGGGCGTGGTCATCGGCGAGAAGGCTCCCGATCTACGCCGCGCCCTGGAGGTCAGTGCCAGCGCCGCGCTGCGCATCTACGGCCTCGCCCGGCCGCGCTCGCCCGACGAGCAGCTGCGGGTCCTTGTGCAGGGCTTGTACCGCGCCGCGCTGCCCGGTTCCGTCGGACCCGCTTCCGAAGCCTTCGTCCTGCTGGGCATTCACGAGCGGACCAGCCGCGGCTACGGCTTCGGGCTGAGCGGCGGCCCGCAGTTGGTGGGACAGCAAAAGGGCGGCCTGATCCTGGCGTCGTTCGACATCTCCTGGGGCCTGCGCTATCGCAACCCGATCTCGGAGGCCGAGGCGGGCCGCGGGCCCTGGCTGCCGGGGTTCTGGATGAACCTGTTCTACGTGGACCCGGTGCTGGAGGCCGACGGCTGCGTATGGACCGACCCCAACCCGGTTCTGGGGCGGCTGCAAATCAAGTGCGTGGGCCGCCCCGACCCCAAAGAGCCCGCCACCATCGTCCTTGACGACGGACGGCGCCTGCCCGTGGGGACCCACCTGTGGATCCGCAACGACGGCCTTCTGGTCACCCAGCGCCTGGAGGAGCTCGCGCAGCTGGACAAGCAAACGACCGAGCGGGCCCTGTTCGTACAGAAGCTGGGCCACCTGCTGTACCGGGCGGAGAAGAAGGAGGGCAAGCCGTGCGCCTTCAAAGCCGACATCCTGCGCGGCACCGACCCCGGGCTGGCCTCGCAGATAGCCAACGACGACTTCGGAGGAGCCGCCGCGCTGCTGGGGGTCGAGTTCGCCCGGCAGATCCTATGCGGCGACGACCGAGTGATGAGCGGCGCCGGCTTCCTGACTTCTCTTGGCAAGGGCCTGCGCCGGGGCCCGCTGCGCTATCGCGGACAGCCGGGGGAAGGCGAAGGGGTGATCGAGCATGCGCAGCCGGTCAAGCCGACCGCTGCTTCGCTGCCCAGCGAGTTGCGTACACATATCTTCCACGGCGAAGTAGACACCAAGCAAGGCCGGTCCCTCGGCTGGCACTATGAACCGAGCGGCGACCGGGCCAAGGGCACTTATGTTCAGGAAGGTACTCGCTCAGCCCCCAACGAGCACGGTGTATACGAAGCCAACGTCGTGATTGAGGGCATTCAGAAGAGGGAAAGGTCGAGCTTCTTCCCCAAGGACTGGACCCCGGAGCGGGTTGAGAAGGCGATTCTTGAAGCCTACGAAAACGGCAAACCGTATGCAGGCAAGCCATGGATAATCGAAGGGAAAACGACTGAGGGCATGAAGATCGAAATAAGAACTAAAGGGGGAAAAATCCAAACCGCCTATCCAGTCTATAAGGAACCGTAAATGCTCAAATTTCGTATGTGCGAAACAAGCTATCGTCCGCGATGCATATTCCATGAGGAGCCCGAGCCGCGCAACTGGCTCTTGTCCGGCATGCTAGATGACCACTACAGCGAACATGACATCGCTATGTTCTTGGAGGAAATCGCCAAGGCCGAAGCCGGTGAGCCCAACGTAGTCATCGGCAACCACGAGGTCTGGGTGAAAATGTCTGCGGACAAAGTGATCATCGAAGACATGCTCTATGGCGATGATAGAACCAATGGCACCGTGCCTGAACGAACCGAGATCAGCCTTGCCGAGACCAAGCGGCTTGTCCTGGAATGGAGAGAGGCCGTAAAGCGCTGGTACGCGGAGCACCGAGATGATGAAGAGGCGGCGGCACCCGCACGCTCCTATTTGAATTAAAGCTCACCCCCGTCTTGGGAGCCGCATGCGGCACTGCTCATAAGGGCGCGCGGCCTACACTGCAGCAACTTGCAAATAATGCTCGCTCGGCGGCCAAGGCTCGTTATTAATTCGGGCCTCACGACGACACAAACCTCGACTCGGAACAAGACGGCGAGGCCCGGGCGCCCAGGCTCCGTGGCTCTGCCGAGGTGACGACGGCCGTGCCCCCGTGCTACAGCGCCCCGATGCGCTCCGCCCGGCCCGCCGCCCTGCTTTGCCGCCTCACGGCCCTGACCCTGGCGCTGCTGCTGTCCCCCCAGGTGCGCGCGGACGGCGGGCCGCTCATCGGGTCGGTGCCGCTGGCGGTGTCCTCGCAGTGCGGCTTTCTCGGCGACTGCGCGCATACGGATGCAATCGGTCTGCACCTGGGAACCACGGCCGCGGTGCGCTTCACCGGCAGCGGGAACCAGGTCGGCCTGACGGGCTTGCTGCACGGCTCGCTGACGTTCCTGGAGCTTTTGGAGCTTGGCGGGGCGATTGGTGGACACTACGTCAAGGACGAAGCGGGCGCCTCCCAGGCGGCGACCGCGCCGGCGCTGCTGTTCGTCAAGCTGCGCCTGTATCCTCTGGTATGGCAGCGCTCCAACCCCGGGGGACTGCAGCTCTCGGCTTCGTATCAGCGCTCGCTGGTCTCCGAGAGCCTGGGCACCGCGGAGCAGCCCGGCTTTGACCTCAACACGGCGCGGCTGCTGGCCAGCCGTTCCTTGGGGCCTGTCGATCTCGACGTCGGCGCGGGCGTGGTCATCGGCGAGAAGGCTCCCGATCTACGCCGCGCCCTGGAGGTCAGTGCCAGCGCCGCGCTGCGCATCTACGGCCTCGCCCGGCCGCGCTCGCCCGACGAGCAGCTGCGGGTCCTTGTGCAGGGCTTGTACCGCGCCGCGCTGCCCGGTTCCGTCGGACCCGCTTCCGAAGCCTTCGTCCTGCTGGGCATTCACGAGCGGACCAGCCGCGGCTACGGCTTCGGGCTGAGCGGCGGCCCGCAGTTGGTGGGACAGCAAAAGGGCGGCCTGATCCTGGCGTCGTTCGACATCTCCTGGGGCCTGCGCTATCGCAACCCGATCTCGGAGGCCGAGGCGGGCCGCGGGCCCTGGCTGCCGGGGTTCTGGATGAACCTGTTCTACGTGGACCCGGTGCTGGAGGCCGACGGCTGCGTATGGACCGACCCCAACCCGGTTCTGGGGCGGCTGCAAATCAAGTGCGTGGGCCGCCCCGACCCCAAAGAGCCCGCCACCATCGTCCTTGACGACGGACGGCGCCTGCCCGTGGGGACCCACCTGTGGATCCGCAACGACGGCCTTCTGGTCACCCAGCGCCTGGAGGAGCTCGCGCAGCTGGACAAGCAAACGACCGAGCGGGCCCTGTTCGTACAGAAGCTGGGCCACCTGCTGTACCGGGCGGAGAAGAAGGAGGGCAAGCCGTGCGCCTTCAAAGCCGACATCCTGCGCGGCACCGACCCCGGGCTGGCCTCGCAGATAGCCAACGACGACTTCGGAGGAGCCGCCGCGCTGCTGGGGGTCGAGTTCGCCCGGCAGATCCTATGCGGCGACGACCGAGTGATGAGCGGCGCCGGCTTCCTGACTTCTCTTGGCAAGGGCCTACGCCGGGGCCCGCTGCGCTATCGCGGGCAGCCGGGGGAAGGCGAAGGGGTCATCGAGCATGCGCAGCCGGTCAAGCCGGCCGAGAGCGTCCTCACCGACAAGGCCCGCTCGCACATCTTCTCCGGTGACGTGGACACCAAATATGGCAAGTCCCACGGGTGGCACTTTGAACCGAGCGCCGATCCCCTAAAACACACATATGTAATAGAAGGAACGAGAAGTCCGCTCGATACCCATGGTGTATACGAGGCCAACGTAGTCATTGAAGGCATCAAGAAGGGTCCACGCTCGACCTTCTTTCCTAAGGACTGGACCCCAGAACAGGTTGAGAAAGCAATCTTGGAGGCTTACCAGAGCCGGCGACCTTCAGAAAAGCGAATTGGATGGTACGAAGGTATAAGTTCTGGCGGTGTCCGTGTTGAGATGCAACTTTCATCGAATAACTCGATCTCGAATGCCTACCCTCTAAAGGAGGACTGACGATAATCATGCGAGTTGGTATTGAAAAACTCTATGGCATCCATCCATGCGTTGAGGATGAACAGCCACCACGGTCAGTTTTACTCAGCCTGTTTTTATCCGATGCCGACCACAACGAGGATTTCTATCTGGCCGAGATTGCAAAAGCCGCAGCCGGTGAACCCAACGTCGTTATCGGCAATCATGCGGTCTGGGCGCTCATGTCAACCGACAAAGTCACCCTCGAACAGATGCTTCCTGGCGAGCAGCAGGTGGATGGTACACAGCCGCTGCGGACCGAGATCAGCCTGGGCGAAGCCAAGCAGCTCATCCTGGACTGGCTGGAGGCAAAGCGGCAGTGGCACGCCGAGCATCATCTGACAGCAGCTGCCACGGCATGCGCCTTGCCGGGCTCAAAGTAGAGGATAGGTAGCGCATTACCCAAGACAGGTAAGGTCGGCGGCTTCCCCAAGCCCGCCCAAGCGAGGTTCCGGAAGGTCGGCGGCTTCCCCAAGCCCGCCCAAGGCGGGGTTCCGGAAGGTCGGCGGCTTCCCCAAGGCCGCCCAAGCGGGGTCCCGGAAGGTCGGCGGCTTCCCCAAGCCGGCCCAAGCGGGGTCCCGGAAGGTCGGCGGCTTCCCCAAGCCCGCCCAAGCGGGGTTCCGGAAGGTCGGCGGCTTCCCCAAGCCCGCCCAAGGCGGGGTCGCGGAAGGTCGGCGGCTTCCCCAAGGCCGCCCAAGCGGGGTCCCGGAAGGTCGGCGGCTTCCCCAAGCCGGCCCAAGCGGGGT
>DAOMZC010000336.1:0-6820 GCA_035437965.1 Pseudomonadota bacterium | reverse complement strand
CAGGTTGCAGCCGAGCACCATCAGAGCGGCCGGCCATCAGTCGCGCCCCGGCTGGGCCGGCGCTTCCGCCGACCGCGTCGCCTGCCCGGTCAGCGCCGCGCGCAGCCCGTCGCCGAGCAGGTTGCAGCCGAGCACCACCAGCGCCAGCAGCGCGCCCGGCGCCAGCGAGCCCCACGGCGACAGCAACATGTAGCGGCGGCCGTCGGCGATCATCTCGCCCCAGCTCGGCTCCGGCGGCTGCGTGCCCAGACCCAGGAACGACAGCGAGGCCTCGGCGAGCAGGGCCGCGGCTAGGCGCAGCGTCACCTCGACGAAGATCGGCGCCGCGGCGTTGGGCAGCACGGTGCGCAGCAGGATGTGCAGGTCGGTGGCGCCCAGGGCGCGGCAGGCCTCGACGTAGGTCTCGTGCCGGACGGTGAGCACCGCCGCCCGGCTCACCCGCAGCAGCGGACCCATGTAGATTACCCCGATGGCCAGCGCGACATCGTAGCGGCGCCCGAAGCCCGGCCCCTCGTTCACCGGTTCTCCGTCGAGGAAGGTCAGGATCGCCAGGCACAGCAGCAGGGCCGGCAGCGCCAGGAGGACATCGGCGAGCCGGCACAAGAGCTGATCCAGCCGCCCGCCATAATACCCGGCCACGAGGCCGGCGCCGCCGCCGGCCAGCAGCGCCCACAACACCGCCAGCCCCGCGGTGCTCAGCGAGTGCTGCGCGCCGCACAGGGCGCGGGTGAGCGTGTCGCGGCCGTAGGGGTCGGTGCCGAGCGGGTGGCGCAGCGACGGCCCCTGCAGCAGAGCCCCCCCGTCGAGCTGCAGCGGATCATAGGGCGAGACCACCGGCGCCAGGAGCGCCGCCAGCACGACAAAAAGTAGCACCAGCGCCCCGACGCGCCCCCGGCGAGGCAGACGCTGCCAGAGGGCGGTGGCTGCCCGCCGTCCCCGGGCCGCGGCGCGACCAGCGAGCCGGGCCGGGCTCATGCCCCACGCAGCCGCGGATCGAGCAGCGCGTACAGCGCATCGACCCCCAGGTTGACCAGGATGACCGCGACCCCGATGGCGAGCGTCGCCCCCTGCACGACCGGGTAGTCGCGCAGGTTGATGCCCTCGATGGCCAGGCGGCCGACGCCGGGGATGCCGAACACCTGCTCGACGATCACCGCCCCGCCGAGCAGGTTGCCGAGCTGGAGCCCGATCGCGGTGACCAGGGGCAGGGCGGCGTTGCGCAGGGCGTGGCGGTAGCGCACCGCGCTCTCGGGCAGGCCCTTGGCGCGAGCGGTGCGGATGTAGTCGCGGCGCAGCTCGGCGGCGAGGGTGGCGCGGCCGACCCGCCACAGCGGCGCCAGCAGCAGCAGCGACAGCGTCGTCACCGGCAGGCCCAGGTGGCGCAGGTGCTGGCCCGGCGACTCGTGCAGCGGCACCCACCCCGCCGGCGGCAGCCAGCCGAGCCGCAGCGCGAACAAGAGCCCGAGGAGCAGCGCGACAAAAAAGTGCGGCAGCGCCATGAAGAGCGAGCTCAGCGCCCCCAGCGCCCGGTCCAGCCACCCGCCGGGACGCGCCGCCGCGGCCACCGCCAGCGGCACCGCCAGCGCCACCGCGACGGCGACGCTCACCCCGGCGAGCTCGAGCGTCACCGGCCCGCGCAGCCCAAGGTCGGTCGCCACCTTGCGCCCGGTGCGCAGCGAGGTGCCCAGATCGCCGTGTAGCAGCCCCACGAAGTAGCGCCACAGCTGCACCCCCAGCGGCTGATCCAGCCCGAGGAGCCGGCGCAGCTCGGCCAGCCGCTCGGGCGAGGCGCTGCTATCTGGACCGACGAGGCCGGTGACCGCATCCCCGGGCAGCAGCCGGGACAGCAAGAACACCAGCAGCGCGATCCCGACCAGCGTCGGGATGCTCAGCAGCACGCGGCGAACGGCCAGGCCCAGCATCAGCGGTTCCTCCGCGCGCATGATAGGCGGTCCGCGCGCGTCCGGGGGGCATCTCGTACGGCGCCGAGAAAAGCGGCCGACGCGCGGTCGCGACGACTCCTTACCGGCCAGCGATCACAGCAATCTTGTGTTTGCTTCCGCCAGCCGAACTGTTCAGTGCGCAGGTAGGCAGGAATCTCAGCTCGCGGAGCGCTTAGGCCGCTGTCCAGGCCCTGTCTGCACGGCCGAGCTAAGCCCTAATCATGGGTAAACCCTAAATATTGATTAAGTCCAAGTTTTACGGGCAGTTTAAGGAGATATGAGTTTCGCTTATGCGCCTATGCGCGCCCATTTGTGGCAATCGGTATTACCCTGTCCGTCAGGAGGCGGCGCGAACGCCGCGCGCCCGCGAGCATTCTGAGCACCGTCAACTTTACGTACTTGCCGGGAGTTTTACGGACTGGGCCGCCCGGTGGACAGCGACGCGTCGCAGAGCAGCGAAAAAAGAGCCGCAACGTGGCGCACCTCCGACGGAGAGAAGGTGCGCAAAGCGCGCAAAAAAGAGGCGCAAAGCGGACAAAAAGAGGCGCAAAGCGCGCAAAGTGGCCTGTTTACCCCCACTGGTAGCCGTCTTGCCCCTCCGCGGTCGGGGTACGGCTTCTGGCGTCACTCCCGTCCCCACCAGTCGGCTCTTGCCCCGGCCAGGCAACCGGATGACCCCTTGCCCGGCGCTCGGCCGGCGTACACCTTCCCGACGCCCGGCGGGCGCGCCTCTTCCCGATACCGGGCCGGGGCGCCTTGCCCTGAGCCCGGCGGGCGCGCCCCGTTCCAGTCCCCGGACGGCGTGCCTTGCCCTGAGCCCGGCGGCGCGCGCCTTTGGACTTTCGCCGCGCGCTGCTAGACTGCGGGCCCATGAAGCAGGACCTGCGCGACCTCGGCTACGACGAGACGATTTCTTTGGCGCTGCGCCTCGGCGAGCGGCGGTTTCGCGGCGAGCAGCTGTTCCGCTGGGTCCACGCCCGCCTGTGCGAGGACCTCGCCGAGATGACCGACGTGAGCCGGGCGCTGCGCGCGCGCCTGGTCGATGAGGTGGCGATCGGCCGCCTGACGATCGAGCTCGCCCAGGTCTCGGTCGACGGGACCCGCAAGCTCCGGCTGCGCACCGCCGACAACCGCGTCATGGAGAGCGTGCTCATCCCCGACGCCGACGCGCGCAGCGGGCAGAGCGAGGCCGCCGGCCGGCCCAAGGATGACGACGAAGACGCTGACGAAGACGATGCGGCGGGTCCGGATCGCAAAAAGCTCACCCAATGCGTGTCGTCGCAGATCGGCTGCGCCATTGACTGCGATTTCTGCGCCACCGCCAAGCTCGGCTTCGGCCGCCATCTTTCGGTCAGCGAGATCGTCAGCCAGGTCTACCAGGCCGATCGCCTGCTGCAGGGCCTCGACGCCGACGATCCGACGCGGCGGGCCGGCGGCGATCGGGTGACCAACCTGGTTTTTATGGGCATGGGCGAGCCGCTGCACAACTACGACAACGTGCTGCGCGCCATCCGCGTGCTGCTCCACCCGCTCGGGCGCAACTTCTCGCGGCGGCGCATCACGGTGTCGACCTCGGGGCTGGTGCCGGCGATCGATCGCCTGGCCGGCGAGGGGCTGCCGGTCAACCTGGCGGTGTCGCTGAACGCCTCGTGCGACGAGCAGCGCGATCGCATCATGCCGATCAACAAGAAGTACCCGCTGGCCGACCTGCTCGCCGCGCTGCGCCGCTTCCCGCTGGAGCGCCGCCAGCGCATCACCTTCGAGTATGTCCTCCTGCACGGGGTCAACGACTCGCTGCAGGACGCCCGCCGCCTGCCCGAGCTGCTGCGCGGCATCCCCTGCAAGCTGAACGTGATCCCGTGGAACCCGCACCCGCACAGCCCCTACAAGCGGCCCGAGCTGCAGCGCGTGCTGGCGTTCCAGGCCGAGGCGATGCGCCTCGGGTTCTCGGTCTACATCCGCAAGACCCGCGGCGTCGATATCGATGCCGCCTGCGGCCAGCTCGCCGCCGAAAACGATCCGCGCGCCGGCCAGGCCCGCAAGCTGCGCAGCCTGCCCGTGCTACCCGGCCCAGGCGCCTAGCAGGCTGAGGCAAAACTACTCCGCGACCCGATTTCGCGTCCGGCCGTGCTCACGGCCAGGAGGCTGCTCCGCGCGGCCCAGCACGAACTCGGGCCGCTCGCTACGTTTTGCCACAGCCTGCTCGCCCTTCACTGGACTGGTAATTTTAGGAATTTCTAGAGGCTGAAGGTGCTGCGCTTGAGGAACTGACCGCGCCCCGGCTTGCCGACGAACTGGTTGCCCTGCACCACCAGCTCGCCGCGCGAGAACACGTAGGCGGGGGCGCCGGTGACGGTCTTTTCCGGGTAGGCGGCGTAGTCGACGCGCATGTGCAGGTTCGCGGCCGACAGGGTGAAGCGCTGCTTGGGGTCCCACACCACGATGTCGGCGTCGGCGCCGATGGCGAGCGAGCCCTTGCGCGGGTAGAGGCCGAAGATCTTGGCCGGCGCAGTGCTGGTGATCTCGACGAAGCGGTTGAGCGAAATTTTGCCCTCGCTTACCGCATCGTGGAGAAGGTGCAGGCGGGTCTCGATGCCGGGCATGCCGTTGGGGATCTTGGCGAAGCTGCCGCGGCCGAGCTCCTTCTGGTCCTTCATGCAGAAGGGGCAGTGGTCGGTGGAGACCACCTGCAGGTCGTAGTTGCGCAGGCCGCGCCACAGGTGCTGCTGGAAGCTCTTGGGGCGCAGCGGCGGGGTGCACACGTACTTGGCGCCGGCGAACTCGTCGTCGGGGGTGCCGCGCAGCGCGTCCTCGTCGAGGAAGAGGTACTGCGGGCAGGTCTCGGCATAGGCCGAAAGGCCGCGGTCGCGGGCCTCCATGACCCGCTCCAGGGCGCGCTGCGCCGACAGGTGGACGATGTAGACCGGGACCTTGGCCATCTCGGCCAGCGCCAGGGCGCGCTCGGTGCCGGTGGCCTCGGCGACCTCGGGCCGGGTGAGCGCGTGGTAGATCGGCGCGGTGTGGCCCTTGGCCAGGGCGCGCTCGACGAGGACGTCGATCGGCAGCCCGGTCTCGGCGTGCATGCAGATGAGAGCCCCGATCTCACCGGCGCGCAGCATGCAGCGGAAGATCGACTGATCGTCGAGCATGAGCACCCCGGGGTAGGCCATGAACAGCTTGAAGCTGGTCACGCCCTCGCGGACCAGGTCGCCCATCTCGCTGAGGGCGGCCTGCGGCGCGTCGGTGGTGATCATGTGGAAGCCGTAGTCGATGCACGCCTTGCCCTCGGCTTTTTCGTGCCAGGTGTCCAGCGCCTGGCGCAGCGTGCCGCCCTTCTGCTGGATCGCGAAGTCGATGATCGTCGTCGTCCCACCGTGGGCGGCGGCGCGCGTCCCGGTGAGGAAATCGTCGCTCGAGGTAGTGCCGCCAAACGGCATGTCGAGGTGGGTGTGGGCGTCGATGCCGCCGGGGAAGACGTAGTGCCCGGTGGCGTCGATCTCGCGCACCTCGCCGGGGGGCCGCAGGGCGCGCTCGCTGGCGTCGCTGATGCGGACGATCCGGCTGCCTTCGATCCATAAATCCGCCACGAACGTGTCGGTGGCGGTGACCAGCGTACCGTTTTTAATCAGGGTAACCATGAGCGCCTCGCGTGCCTCGTCCGCGGTCACGCTAGCGCATGCGGGCGGCGCGAAAAAGCCAGAAGTTGCGCGGGGCTACGCGGCGGGGCCGGGCGCGGCAACGCGGTGGGTCAAGCGCGTCGGGGCGCGGCTGCGCGGTGGGTCAAGCGCGCGGGGCGCGGCTGCGCGGTGGGTCAAGCGCGCCGGGGCGCAGCTGCGCGGTGGGTTGGCCCGCCGGGGCGCGGCCTAGGGCTTGTCGCGCAGGGCTTCCAGGCGCTGGTAGGTCGGGCGGCTGTGCTTGCCGAGGGACTCGCCGCTCTCGTCGGGGCAGCTGCCGCCGGGGACGCCCATCGCCTTGGGGCACAGGCCGTACAGCTCGAGCTTGTGGGTCATGATCTTGAAGCCGCCGAGCTTCTCGGCCACGCTGTCCTGCAGCTCCTCGATCTCGTGGTTCTCGAACTCGAGGATGAGGCCGCACTTCATGCAGATGAGGTGGTCGTGGTGCGGCGCCTGCGAGCCGGCCACCTCGTAGCGCGTCTGGCCGTCGCCGAACTGGCGCGTCGCGGCGAGCCCGGCGTCGGTGAGCAGCTTCATCGTCCGGTACACGGTGGCGTAGCCGACCTTGGCGCTGTGCGAGCGCACCTCGCCGAGCAGCTCCTCGATCGAGACGTGATCGCTGCACTGCAGGAACACGTCGACGATCAGCTCGCGCTGCGCCGTCGTCTTGAGGCCCCGCCGCCGCTGAAACTCCGACCACTGCTGCTTGAGCTGGGCCTTCTGCTCGGGAGATTGAGCGTGCGTGTGGCGCTCACGGATCGTCGGTGGGTTTTCCGCCATTTTGAGGTCTTCCAGTATCAACGCAGCAAGCGCCGACCCTGTCAAGCGGAGGCGGCGCGAGTTTACGAAGTCGGCGACGGCAAAGTCCGCAGCCGGCGCAGATCGCCGACGCGCAGGGTGAGCTTCTCGCCATCGAAGTGCTCGGCCAGGGGGATGGTGAACTTGCGGCTCTGGCCGACCAGGTCCTTCCACTGGGTCGGGTTGAGCTCGCGGTGCTCCTTAAGGAAGGCGATGAGGCGGGCGCGCAGCTCGGCGATGGCCTGGCGGTGGAAGAGCAGGTCCTTGACGCGGACCAGGGTGCCGGCGCGGACCAGCGCTTCGGTCGCCTGCTTGAGGTCAGCAGCGCTCGGGGCGGCGGGCGCGCGCTCGCCGCTGGCCGGGCCGAGCAGAGCCGCCAGCTCCTCGAGGCGCGGCGGGTCCAGC
>DAOMZC010000335.1:0-6820 GCA_035437965.1 Pseudomonadota bacterium | reverse complement strand
AGAAGCCCGAGCCGGGGGATTTCACCCTGCAGATGGAGCTCGCGCTCAAGCGGGTCGCGCCGCGGCCGGGGACTGCCGAGGCCGGGCCCGAGCGGCTGCGCGCCCTGGCGGCGGGGCAGCTGCGAGCACGCGCCGGCGGCAACGCGCTCAATTACGACGAAGCGGTGGCGGCCCGCCAGGCGCCCGAGCTCCTGCGCCTGCAGCACGTCGCGGTGGTCGAGCGGCCCACCGGCGGCCAGCGCGATCCCGGTGCCGCCACCTGGGGGCAGCTGGCGCAGCGGGCGATCGGCGAGTCGGCGCACACCCTCGGCGAGCAGCTGCGCCTGCTCGGCAGCTCGTCGGCGCAGCTGCTCACCGTGCTTGGCGACAAGAAGGCCGCAGGGGACGTGCGCGGGGTCGCCGCCCAGCTGCTCGCGGCGCGGCACGACGGGGCGGCGGTACCGGCGCTCATCGAGCTGTTGACCGAGAAGGACCAGCCTGCCGGGCTGCGCGATCAGGCGATCGGGGCGCTCGTCGAGCTTGGCGATCGGCGGGCCGTGCGGCCGCTGCTCGACTCGGCCCGCTTCAACGACGAGATCGAGATGGGCAAGGTCGTCGAGGCGGTGGCGGCGCTCGGCGGCGCCGAGGCGCGCAGCTACCTGCAGTTCGTCGCCAAAAGCCACGGCGATCCGCGCATCAAGGAGGAGGCCACGGCGGCGCTGAAGCACCTGGAGCAGCGCGAGCAGCGCCGCGACGCCAGCGCGGAATAGCCGCGGAAATGAGGACGCCGGCCGCTGATCGGCGCGCGGGCAGAGGGTGGGAAGGGAGCCCGGGACGGGTGGCCCCGGGCGAGGGGCAGAAGCTCGCTAGAAGCTCGCTAGAGGGTCGCTAGAGGATTTGGGGCACGAACGCGCACGTCGGCAGCACGCCGCTGTAGAAGTCCTGCACCCGGCGCTCGTCGCCGCGCGCCACCGCGTAGAGCACCGCCGCCATCGCCATCTCGCCGTAGGGAACGCGGAAATCCCCCGTGATGCCCTGCGCCCGGCCGACGCCGGTGATCGGAATGGCGTCGCCGGTGACCGGATCGTACACGCAGCCCTCGCCGGGCCCCGAGGAGTTCTGGTTGTTGTCGGTCGGCGCATCGGCCGGCATGCGGGCGCGATCGCCGCCGAAGAAGCCGGTCTTGAGGATGCCGTTGGACATCACCCAGCAGCGGTTCTGGCCGCCGAAGGTCGGGTCGTTCCAGTTCGGGGTGCTTACGCCGGTGCGCGGCACGTCGCCGACGAACGCGATGCAGGTGTTGTCGCCCAGGCGCAGGTTCGGGGTGAACAGATCCTGGGTCTGCATCAGGTCGTCCATGAACGCGTTGAGGAAGTTCGAGAACGCGGTGGCGAACGTGGACGCGTTGACGCCGGCCCCGTTGGCGGTAAACAGGGTGTGCGGATCATCGTCTCCGTAGGCGATGATGACCTGCGAGGTCAGACCCAGGGCGAGCGCCTTGGCGGTGACGATGAGCGAGTCGCGCAGATCGGCCAGCTTGCCGATCGTGTTGCCGGTGTAGCCGTAGCGCGCCTGATCGGCGGCGGTGGGCAGCAGCTTGTCGGACAGGTTCAGACCGACGAGGTTGCTGGCCAGCTTGGCGGTGCGGTAGCCGCGCGAGAACGTCGGCAGCTGCGCCGTCTTGCTGCTGCCGATCCAGCCCTTGGTGTAGGCCTCGAACAGCTGGGCGTTGGCGGGGTTTGACAGCGCGCCGAGGGCGCGGGCGACGTTGCTGTTGAACAGCGCCACCAGCTGCGCCGCATTGGCGACGCGGGCGTTGTTGGGCGCGCCGGGGATGAGGTTCGATCCCTGGACGCCGTACATGTCGGAGTTGGGGATGGCGCTCTGCGGGTCCTGCAGGCTGCTGGCGCTGATCGTGATGACCGGGACGATCGTCGGCCGCGTGCTCTGCTGGATGCTCGCCGCCGCCGCCATCATCGACCACGCGCGGCTGAAGTTGATGTAGTGGTTGTGGGCGCCGGTGATGTGAAAGACGTTGATGATGCCGCCGTCGAGCGCGGTGATCCCCTTGGCGATGCCGTACTTGTCCAGCCACGGCGTCTCGCGGCCGGCGACGAGGAACTTCTGCGCCTTGGAGAGCTTGGCGTTGGTGGGAATGGTCCCGTTGCCCCAGTAGTTCTGATCCAGCATCTTGGACGTCGGGTTGGCGCTGGTGTAGCCGGCGAACGCCTGCTGATCCGCCCCGAAGACCTGCTTGTAGCGGTCCCCGGCGGCCCACGCCCCAAGCTGGCCGCGCGACGGCGTCGCCGGTGGGTTTGTGTAGTTGATCGTCCCCGCCAGCGCGCCGTTCAGGCTGTTGCCGACGGCCCCGGTCGCGGTGGTCCGCTGCATGAAGGCCTGGCACAGCTGATCCGAGGTCCGGTTGGGATACGAGTCCGGATGCGGAAAGAGCAGGTGCGGGTAGCCGTGCGCCCCCTGCTTGCCGTGCAGGACGACCAAGTTCTGCGAGGCGCTGTTGGCCGCTACCGCATCCCCGGCGCCGCGCGCGATGAAATCTTTAATCCGGGCGGGTCCCCAGCCCAGCACTGCACCCAGCGCGGTCGCGCTCTGGATGAACTGCCTGCGAGACGCACCCCGAAGTTCACTTTTTGCCATAGATAAATCTCCTTTAAACCTTTCGAAACTCACTCCGGACTGCGTCTACTCGCACAGATGGGTGCCGGCCAGAATCGTCGCGATGGCCAGCCGGCGGCCCGCGGTGACGGCCGAGATCGGCGATGCCCCAGTCCCCGAGGCCTGGGCCTGGGTAACGATCCGGCTGCACAGCGCCACCTGATCCGCGGTCGCCGGGTAGCCCTGCAGGCAGGTCACGCCGGCTTCGTTGCAGGTGTTGTTGGGGTTGAACATCAGGGCCTGCGCGCCGGTCTTCGGATCGGCGCAGCCGGTGGCCGTGGCGGGGAAGGCATTAGAGACCAGCCGCTGCTCGATCTCGGTCGCCGCGGTCGCGTACAGATCCATCATCTTGGTGCCGGTGCCCGAGGTGACGCTCGTCGACTCGGACAGGCGCGCGGTGTACTGCGGGATGCCCAGGGTGAGCTGGCTCGTGCAGTAGACGAAGGAAGTCGACTGCGTATCGGGGCCGGTCTGCGCCGGGCAGGTGGTGGTCGCGGTCACCGGCAGGGTGGCCGGATTGTCCCCCGCAGTGATCGCGACACCGCGGCCGGTGAGGAGCCGGCCGATGGTGTTGAACTTCATCTTCGCGCACGAGTGCTTCTGACTGGCGATGCCGATCGGGCCCTCGTCATAGGCGCGGTCGGCGAGCAGCGACGGATCGCCGCCCTGCATCCAGATCGCCGTCTGCTGCGACGGAGTGAGCGGCGACACCACGCCGTTGTCGCCCGTGGCCTGGGTCGGCGAGGTCGTCGGGGTCGCGGGGTTCTCGACGGTGTTCTGCGCCGCCGGCTGGTCAAAGGAAGGTAGGCACGCGGCGCTCCCAAGCAGGGAGGCCACGCCGATCATTCTGAGTACTGCCTTCATAATCGTCGTCTCCTGCCCTGCGCTAGAAGCGGATGAAGTTGGCGTCGGTGTAGATCTTCGCGATCGCCATCTTCATGTTGTAGTTGTTGTTCACGAAGTACTGCGTCATCGGCGCGATGACCGAGTCGGGAACCAGCGCCAGATCGTTTACGACGTCGTCGCGCGAGTAGGCCTCGTTCCACAGCCGGATCATGAAGCACTTGGCGGTCTGCGGATCCTCTGCCATCGCCTGGCCGAACGCCTGGATCGTATTGGCCGGAACCTTGTACTTCCATGCCGTGGTCTCGGTCGCCGGGAAGAAGTCCTGGTTCATGGTGAACGGACTGCCGGTGACGGTCGAGTGGACCATGCTCAGGCCGGCGTTGTTCATGAAGCCCACGGCGTCGAAGGCAGCAAACAGCGGCGCCCGGTGGTTGAGCGTGACGTGGCAGTTGTAGCAGCCCTGCTCGACATTGAAGTCGACGTACAGCTGGCTGTTGAGGGTGCCGCCGACCACCCGCCGCGGCGCCGGATAGGTCGGGGGCGCGGCGTTGCTGGTGATGCTCTTGAGCGGCCACGGCGCCGAGTAGACGGCAGAGTTAATGATCTGCGGCGTGGGGGCAATCTCCGACGGCAGGCGCGAGCAGGCGAAGACCTCCTGGATGAGGCGCTGGCGGCGGAAGCCGAAGTTCGAGTAGTACTGCGCGTGGAAGCCGGGGTTGGTGAGGACGCCGGCCTGCTGCCCCTCGGGCACGTTGTTGCCCATGTTGGTGGCGGTGCTGCTGCCGGCGACGGTGGCGCCGGTGAAGCAGTTGCCGTCGGCGAAGACGCCGGTGCTCTGGTTGAACGTCGGGCAGTTGTTGGTCGGCTGGGTGAACGCGGTGCGCATGTCGGCGCCGGTCGCGGTGAGGCGGCCAAGCAGGACCGGGGCGGTCTCCAGGCTCACGGTGCGCAGGTTGGCGGCGGCGGTCGCCAGATCGGCCAGGGGGTTTGTGAGCTGGCCGCCCATGCGCAGCTGGTTGCGCCAGAACGTCACCTTCTCGGGCGCCGGCGCCGCAAAGGCCGTCATCTCGCGCACCTGGGCGACCGGCAATCGCCGCGCCGTCCGGCGCCCGGCGCTCTGCGACGGGAGCTGGAGGCGCCTGCATGGACCCCGCCTGGACCTCGCACGCCGAACCCGCCGCCGTGGTACGATCGTCGCGGGGGACTTTGGCGATGGGAGACATCGTGCGCCGGATGCGGGGCGGCCGCTTCGTCGGCTGGTACATCCGCTACAAAGATGCAGCGGGGGTGCGCCGCCAGCGCGCCAGCCACCAGCCGACCAAGGAACTGGCGCGCCGCTTCCTGCTCGAGGTCGAGGGCCGCGTCGCCCGTGGTCTGGTCGGTATTCCCGAGCCGGCGCCGCCGGCACCCACCGTCGCGCAGCTGACCGAGCGGTTCCTCACCGAGTACACCCGCCCCAAGATCAAGGACCTTGCCCGCTATCGCGCCTTCGCGCGCACCGCGCTGCGGCGGGCGCTGCCGACCCTGGGCGAGCTGCCCGCCGACGCGGTACGGCCGGCCGACCTCGCGCGCCTCGGCAGCGTCCTTGGTCAGCGCTGCGCGCCCAACAGCATCCGGCTGACCCTGGCCTTCCTAAAGACCCTGTTCGGCTGGGCGGTGAAGAGCGGAATCATCCCCCACAACCCGCTGCGCAGCCTCGAGATGCCGGCGCGCCAGGACGCGGTCGAGTACCTGACCGCCGCCGAGGCCCAGGCGCTGCTCGCCGCCGCCGAACGCCGCGCCGCCCACGGCGAGCTCAAAGATCGCCTGCTTTACGCCGTGGTCCACTTCGCCCAGCACACCGGCCTGCGCAAGGGCGAGCTGTTCGGCCTGCGCTGGCGCGACCTCGAGCTGGACACCCGCCGGCTGACCATCGCCCGCAGCTTCGCCACGACGCCCAAGTCGGGCAAGCCGCGCCACCTGCGCCTGCCCGATGCGGTGGTGCCGATCCTGAGCGAGTGGCAGCAGCACTGCCCGAAGACCTCCGAGGGCCTGGTCTTCCCACGGCGGTTCCACGACGGCACCTGGGGCATGGTCCGCGACGCCAGCGACATGCTCGGCTTGCCGGCTCTCTTCGCCGCGGCGGGCTGCCGGCCGCGCGCCCGCGCCTGGCACGCGCTGCGCCACACCTTCGCCAGCCACTACATCATGCAGGGCGGAAACATCCTGGCCCTGCAGAAGATCCTCGGCCACAGCGACATCAAGATGACCATGATCTACGCCCACCTCGCCCCCGACTTCCTCGGCACCGAGATGAACCGGATCAAGTTCTAGTCCTTGCGGACTGCGACAAGCAAAAACTGTCACGCCGCGGATCCCCCTTCTCTGCGCGCAGCTCCGGTCGGCCCACGGCTATGGCTCCCGAAGGAATTAGCAGAGCGGTCGGCGCATTCTTGAATTGCAAGTTGATGCGCGCTGCGATACGCCGGTACTCGATTGGCGGAAGATGGCCAATTCGTTGCCAGAATCCGCCGCCATTAGCCGCTCCGTTCCTTCAAAAGGAGGCTCTCATGAAGAAAGTCCTGCTGGCTGCCGCGAGTACTCTGGCGCTTGGTCTGTTCACCGTCTCTTCGGCCTACGCCGACGGCTCGGATGCCGAGGTCACCGGCGATGAGTGGGCGCCCGATCAGGTGGACATGGACCCCGCCAAGCTGAGCCAGGCGCAGGCCGCCTCACGCCTCCGCGCGGCCGGGATCACCTGGTCTTCAAGCGGCGGCTGCACCACGCGCAGCAAGTCCAACTGCACCTCGTTCGAGCAGATTAATGATTCGACCGTTAACGGAATCATCACGCTGCACAGCGCCAGCGGCTGCGCAATCAACATAACCGGCGGCACCGAAGTGGGACACGCCTCGGGGACCTACAGCCACTACAACGGCTACAAAGTCGACGTAAACCCGACGAGCTGCGTGACCAGCTACATCCACAACAACTTCGCCTATCAGGGAAAGCGCAGCGATGGCGCGCCGCTCTACAAGTCGGCCGCCGGCAACCTGTACGCCGACGAAGGCAGCCACTGGGACATCACGTACTTCTAGCGCTCCCTCAAGGGGTCCCTCCGCCAACTCCTTAGGGACCCATAGCCGTGGGCCGACCGGAGCTGCTTTTTTGTCCGCGCCAGCGGGCAAAAAAGTAGCGCAGGGAAGGGGGACCCACGGCGGCGAAGCCCGAGAAGCCCGAGAAGAAAAACCAGGAGTGGGGCCGACCGAAGATCCTTTTTTGTCAGCGCAGCTGGCAAAAAAGGATCGCAGGGAAGGGGGGCCCCGCGACGGCGAAGCCCGAA
>DAOMZC010000334.1:0-6822 GCA_035437965.1 Pseudomonadota bacterium | reverse complement strand
CCGCCGCTGGAAACCTTTTGCCAGTTCTATCGACGGAGCGAGCAGCCCATCGGGGTCTATTCGCGCTGCCGCGCCGGCACGGCTCTGCTTTCCACGGCCGTGATCTGCCGTCGACGGCGCGCGGGAAACCGCCGCGAGAAGCGGCGTGCGGCCCTGCGTACCTGCATGTCGGACGAGCGGAGCCAGGTTGGGACAAGGTACTACCGACGATGCGGCGAAGAGGGCGTGCTTGCTGCGGAACTGCTTAGACAAGCGGGCACGATGGGATTGATTTTGTTATTCTCAGAGCTGAATGCTTGCAAGTCATCCGCAGCTCCGGGGGTCTTTTGGCCAGGCCGGGTAGCCTGGTCCCCGCGGCGAGCTTCCCTCGAAACCAGGTGACCTTCGTGGTCGCCGGCGAGGTCTGCGTGCTCGCCGAGCCGGCGACGCTGGCTACAGTCCTTGGCTCCTGCGTCACGGTCTGCCTGTGGTCGGCCGCGCGGCACATCGGTGGCATCAATCACTACCTCGTACCCCGGTCGCTGCCTACGGACCAGAACTACCTCGGCGGCGATCGGGCGATCCCGGCGCTCATCGAGCAGATGATGCAGCACATGCGCGAAAAGCCGGGGAGCCGCCCGCCCGCGAGCGTGCCGGGCTTTTCGGTAAAGGGCGCCGCCGCGCCGCGCAGCCTGCCGGTCCGGACCGGCGGGGCGGACGTCCACCCGCGGCAGCTCGTGGCCAAGGTCTTCGGCGGCGCCCACACCGGCAAGCATGACTGGAACGGCGGCGCCGAGAACATCCTCATGGCGTGGGCCGAGCTGCGCAAGGCCGGCATTCCCATCATCGCCGCCGATGTCGGCGGGACCGACAGCCGGCGCATCCGCTTCAACGTCGCGACCGGACAAGTGCAGGTGCAGCGGATAAGCAGCGGCCCGCCGCGGGAGGAGCCAAGATGAGCGAGCTGCTCCTGCCCGCCCGGCTGGTGATTGCCGAGGCTATATCCTGTCGCGACCTGCTGGTCATGCACCTTGTGAGCAGCGCCGGCGAGGTCCTGCTCGATGGCAGCGAGGTGGAGGACGTGGACACCGCGGGCCTGCAGCTCTTGCTGTCGGCGGCGCAGACGGCGCGGGCGTCCCACCGCGGCCTGCGCCTGGTCCGCTGCTCCGCCGTGCTCCGCCGCGCCGTGGCGCTCCTCAACCTCGCCGACAAGCTCGGCGTCAGCGAGTCCGCCGAAGCCGAGGAGCCAGCTTGAAGCCCGAGCAGAGAGAGTCGTTCGAGCAGGAGCTGCTCGAGCTCGTCCGCTCGCTGGAAGCCGGGCTGCTGCAGCTTGAGGAGAGCGCCGACCGCGAGCGCGTCGCCGGCCTGTTCCGCCACGCCCACAACATCAAGTCCGCCGCCGCCATGCTGGGTCTGTCGCGGGTGAGCGCGGTGGCGCACCAGATGGAGACCGTGCTCGAGGAGGTGCGCAACGGCCGTCGCGCCATCTCGGCGGCGACGATCTAGCAGCTGCTCGGCGACGTCGACGCGCTGATCTCGCTGCTCGCGGGGTCGGAGGCGACGAGCGCGTTTTCGACCGGGGCAAGCTCCGCGGTCTCGCTGGCCCCGCCGAGCCGGCGCTTCCGCGTCGCCCTGCGGCTGCTCCCCGACTCGCTGCGCAACGGTCTGGAGCCGCTGCGGCTGCTCGAGGCGGTGGCCGAGCTCGGGCAGGTGGTGAGCAGCACGACCGGGGACGGCCAGCTGCCGCCCCTTGACGCGCTCGATCCCGAGCGGCTCTACCTCACCTTCGAGCTGATCGTCGATACAGCGACCAGTGAGCGCGAGCTGCGGGCGCTGTTCCTGTTCGCCGAGGGCGCCGGCGACATCGAGCTCGCTGAGGTGGCGCCGCCGCCGGTGGCCGTCGAGGAAGGGCGCGAGTCGTCGCCGCTCGACCGCTCGACCCAGACCCTGCTCGTCAGCGTGCGCCGGGTCGACGCGCTGGTCGAGCTGGCCACCGAGCTGTCCGCCGCCACCGCCCACCTCGAGCAGCTGCGCGACGAGCTTGGCCACGACGACCGCATGCAGTCGGCGTGCGCCGGAATCCGCCGCCTCGCCAGCCGCATCCACGAGGCGGCGCTGACCGTGCGCCTGGTCCCGGTGGCCCCGACCTTCACGCTACTGCGGCGCTACGTGCGCGATCAGGCGCTGCGCCTGCACAAGTCGGTCGAGATGGTGCAGCGCGGCGAGAACACCGAGGTCGACAAGATCGTCGCCGAGCGGCTGTTCGATCCGCTCAAGCACCTGGTGCGCAACGCGCTCGATCACGGCATCGAGACCCCGGCGGAGCGTCAGGCAAAGGGCAAGCCGGGCCGGGCGCTCTTGTTCCTGGAGGCGCGGCAGGAGCACGGCCGGGTCGTGCTCGATGTCGGCGATGACGGCCGCGGTCTCGACCTTGGGCGCATCCGGCAGACCGCGCGCGCCCGCGGCCTCATCGCGCCCGATGCCGAGCTGACCGACGCCGAGACCTCCGCCCTCATCTTCCTGCCCGGCTTCTCGACCGCCGAGCAGATCGGCGAGCTGTCGGGCCGCGGCGTCGGCCTGGACGTGGTCAACCGCAGCGTGCTGGCGCTCGGCGGCGACCTGCGGGTGACCAGCCTGCCGGATGCCGGCGTGACGTTCACCCTCAGCGTGCCGCTGACCCTGGCGATGATCGAGGGCCTGGTGCTGTGCTGCGATGGCCAGCGCCTAGTGGTGCCGCTGGATGTAGTGCGCACCCTGGTGCGGCCGCAGCGCGATCAGCTCACCCGGCTGCCCGGTGGCGGCGAGGTGCTGCGGTTGGCCGACGCGACGGTCCCGCTGGTCCGGCTCAACCAGGTGCTGGGGCTGTCTTCCGGGTCCGCGGGGCTGCCGCGCATGGTCGTCGTCGCCACCGCGCAGAGCGGCCTCCTCGGGCTGTGCGCCGATGAGGTGCTGGCGCAGGAGTCGGTGCTGCTCAAGGGCTTCCACCGCTCGCTGCGCATCGGCCCCGGCGTCCTCGCCGCCGCGGTGATCTCCGATGGCAGCATCGCGCTCGTCCTGGACCTCGCGGCCCTGGACAAAGTCATCACCAAGTCCGCTCCGGCCGCCGCCGCCCCCTCGGCCGGCGCGCCGATGAGAGAATAATCATGTCCAACCTGTCGATTCGCGTCCGCCTGTTTCTCCTCGTCGGCCTCTTCTCCCTGGTCTCGGTCCTCATCAGCATCGCCGGCATCATCGGCGTCTCGTCCATGGAAGAAGAAATTTTCGATCTGATGGACACGGTCATCGAAGCCCGCCGCAGCACCCACAACCTGTACCGCGACTTCGAGCACTTGAACGGCCTGTCCAACATGCTGATCACCCTGGACGCGGACGATGATCCGAGCGCCATCTTCCACGATCAGGACCGCCTGCTCGCCGAGATGGAGACCCAGCTCGGCTCGCTCAACAAGCTGCTCAACACCGAAGACGCGGCGGTGATCGAGCAGATCCGGGCGCTCTTTGACGACTACAAGCGGCGCAACGCCAAGCTGCGCAAGCTGGTCGCCAGCAGCGCCACCGACAAGGCCATCAGCGCCTACCTCGGCGAGCATGAGGAGCAGGTGCAGAAGCTGCGCGAGATCCTCTTGCGCGCCACCACGGAGCTCGACCAGGGCCACCCGCAGGCCGGGCAGGCGGCGCGCGAGCTGCACATCACGCTGGCGACGCTCAACGGCTGGCTCGGGCAGATGCCGATCGAGTCGAGCGATGCCAAGCTGGCGGAGCTCTTGCGGCGGATAAATCCGCTGCTCGAGAAGCTGCCGGTGGCGCTGGCGCAGCTGGCCGAGTCCGATCCGGTGGGGCAGCGGCTGGCGCTGCGGCTGTCGCCGATGATCGAGTCGTACCGCAAGTCGGCGATCGAGATCGCGCGCCTGGCGCTGAAAAACGATCAGCACCAGATGAACGAGCTTGTGCACAAGGGCAACACCTCGATCGAGACGGCGCGCGCCATCCTGCGCCAGCTGCAGGCGAAGCTTCTCAGCCAGGTCGACGCCAAGCACGCCCGCATCCAGCGGACCAACGTCCACACCCGCAGCTTCTTCATCATGGCCGCGGTGGTCGGCATCATCGTCGCCGGCACGTTCGCCTTCTTCACCACCCGGCGGATCTACAACGGCGTCCAGGGCATCCAGCGGGTGGTGCGGCAGGTGACCGATGCCTCGACCCAGATCCGCACCGCGACGCAGTCGATGGCGCAGCGCACGAGCGAAGAGGCGTCCTCCCTTGAAGAGACCAGCTCGACGATGGAAGAGATGGCGGCCACCGTGGAGCAGAACCGCAACGGGGCCTCGCGGGCGCGCGAGCTCGCCGAGCGCAACGGCGAAGCGGCGCAGAAGAACTTCGAGATCACCTCGCAGGCGGCGCAGGCCATGACCTCGCTGAAGCAGGCCGGCACCAAGATCTCGGAGATCAGCGAGACGGTCACCGAGATTGCGTTCCAGACCAACATCCTGGCCCTCAACGCCGCGGTCGAGGCGGCGCGCGCCGGTGATCACGGCCGCGGCTTCGCGGTGGTCGCCACCGAGGTGCGGACGCTGGCGCAGCGCACGGGCCTGGCGGCGCGCGAGATCTCCGAGCTCATAAAGGACAGCCTGCAGCGCATGGAGCGCGCCGTGGATCTGGTGGACCGCTCGGCGGTGGAGATCGAGCGCATGGTGGACAGCAGCCGCGAGTACATTAGCCTTGTCGCCAACATCAACGCCGCGGCGCAGGAGCAGGCCAGCGGCATCGGCCAGGTGACGCAGTCGGTGATGCAGCTCAACACCGTGGTCCAGTCCAACAGCGCGCAGGCCGAGGAGATGGCGGCGGCGGCGGAGAACCTGATGTTCCAGGCCGAGGAGCTGCAGCGCGCCCTGGGCCTCATCGCCGGCGTCAGCGAGCAGGAGCCGGGGCGGCCACCGAGCGCTGGCCTGCGGCTGCCGCTGCACCGGGCGCTGAGCAAGCCGGGCGGCGAGGCGCAGTCGAGCGCGCCGATCCACAGCTCGCCGCGCGACAGCGACTTCGCCACTTTCTAGGAGAGCCGCCGTGCCGACCCAGCGTGAGTACCTGAGCTTCGGACTGAGCGAAGAAATCTATGCGGTGCCGCTCACCCAGGTGCGCGAGATCATCGGCCTGCCGGTGATCACCCGGCTGCCCAACACGCCGTCGTTCCTGCGCGGCGTCATCAGCCTGCGCGGCTCGATCATTCCGGTGGTCGATCTGCGCGAGCAGCTCGAGCTGCCGGTGGTGCCCTACACCCGCTTCACCGTCTCGGTCATCGTCGAGGCGGCGGGCACGGTGGCCGGCCTGATTGTCGATAGCGCGCTGGACGTGGTGAGCCTGGACGAGACGCAGCTGGAGGCGCTGCCGGAGAACTTCGCGCCGCACGTGCGCGCCGACTTCCTGGCGGGTCTTTTGCAGCAGGGCAAGCGCACGCTGCTCCTGCTTGATGTCGAGCGGGTGCTGACCGATGAGCAGCGCGGCATCCTGCGCGAGAGGCTGCTCGGATGAGCGACGCGCTGCTCACCGATGCCGAGTTCCAGCTGCTGCGGAACCTGGTCTATGCCCAGACCGGCATCGCGCTCGGCGACCGCAAAAAAGCCCTGCTGCAGGCGCGCCTGAGCGGTCGCCTGCGCGAGCTCGGGATGTCCAGCTTCCTCTCTTATTACCGCTACCTGCAGACCACCGACAACCAGCAGGATGAGCTGCAGCACCTGGTCAACCGCGTCACCACCAACATCACCGCGTTCTTCCGCGAGCCGGTCCACTTCGCGTTCCTCAGCGAGATGCTGCTGCCGGCGTGGCGCAAGCAGGTCGCGCGCAGCCGCGCCCCGCGCCTGCGGCTGTGGAGCGCCGGCTGCTCGACCGGCCAGGAGGCGTACTCGCTTGCCGCGGTGCTGCACAGCGTGCTCGGTGAGAGCTCGCGGGTCGACGCCAAGATCCTGGCCACCGATGTCTCCAGCCGCGCCCTGGCGGTGGCCAAGACGGCGCGCTACAGCGAGCCGCTGACCGTCATCCCGACCAGCTGGCGCGGCTCGTTCCTCAGCGTGCGCGCCGGCGAGCAGCGCTACTTGACGGTGACCCCGGCGGCGCGGGCGTGGGTGAGCTTCCGGCTGCTCAACCTGCTCACCGAGCGCCTGCCGTTTCACGGCCGCTTCGATGTGATCTTCTGCCGCAACGTCCTTATCTACTTCGACGAGCCGACGCAGCAGGCGGTGATCGCGCGCCTGGCCGACCAGCTCACCGCGGGCGGCTGCCTGTTCCTCAGTCTTTCGGAAGGGCTGACGCGGATACCGCCGGGCCTGACCGCGCTCGGGCATTCGATCTACCAGAATAATCGTACGCCCGAGCAGACGCGCGAGCGGCCGCAGCCAGGGCGCGCGCACCGCAAGGGAGGCGCCGGCGATGGGTAAGCTGCGCGTCCTCATCATCGATGATCTGCCGCTGGCCCGGCAGGTCCTTACCGCGGCGCTGTCGACCGATCCCGAGATCGAGGTCGTGGGCACCGCGGCCGACGCGCGTTTCGCCAAGGAGAAGATCACCCGGCTGCGCCCCGATGTGATCACGCTCGATGTCGACCTGCCGGACGTGGACGGCCTGTCGTTCCTGCGCGCGCTGTTCCTGGTGCGGCCGCTGCCCACCGTAGTGGTCAGCGCCTTGACGCCGGCGGGCGGCCGGCTGGCGCTGCGGGCCATCGAGCTCGGCGCGGTCGAGGTGATGGCCAAGCCGGATCGGGCGCTGCAAGAAGTCGGCGATGACTTCGCGCAGCAGCTGGTGGACAAAGTGAAGGCTGCGGCGCGCGCGCGTCTGCGCCGGCCGGGCCGTCCC
>DAOMZC010000333.1:0-6851 GCA_035437965.1 Pseudomonadota bacterium | reverse complement strand
ACTACTGCAAGTGCCATCGGGGGTCTACTCCTTGGGTAAAGTTTCGTCCTGGCGCGCCAGCCACTCGTAGGCCGGTACGGTCAGGAACTCGACAAAGTCCGGGCTGAAGACAAGCCCGCTAAAAAGCTCGACCGCGCGGGGCGAGACGCCGCTCCCGAGCTGGGCCACTTCCTCGGCAATCATCGCCCGCAGGCGGTCTGCATCGAGGGGCCCGAGGCCGACAACAGAGGCGCGGTGACGCAGCCACTGCCACAGCTGCGCGCGGCAGATCTCGGCGGTGGCGGCGTCTTCCATAAGGTGATAGAGCGGCACGCAGCCGACCCCGCGCAGCCAGGCGTCCACATACTGGACGCCGACGCGGATGTTGTGGCGCAGGCCGCCTTCGGTGATCGTGCCGGCGGGCACCGCCAGCAGATCGTCGCGGGTGATCTGGACGTCCGGGCGCTGCTTGTGCAGCTGGTTCGGCCCGGTCAGGTGCTCGGCGAACACCGCGCTCGCCACCGGGCACAGCCCCGGGTGGGCCACCCAGGTCCCGTCGTGGCCGTCGCCCACCTCGCGCAGCTTGTCGGCGCGCACGCGGGCCAGCGCTTCGGCGTTCTTCTCCGGGTTGTCCTTGATCGGGATCTGCGCCGCCATGCCGCCCATGGCGTGCACGCCGCGCCGGTGGCAGGTCTTGATGAGCAGCTGCGCATAGGCGCGCAGGAAGCCCTTGTCCATCGTCACCTGGGCGCGATCGGGCAGGACGGCGCTTGCATCCAGGCGCCGCTTCTTGATGAAGCTGAAGATGTAGTCCCAGCGCCCGCAGTTGAGGCCCGCCGAGTGCTGCCGCAGCTCGTAGAGGATCTCGTCCATCTCGAACGCCGCCGGCAGGGTCTCGATGAGGCAGGTCGCCTTGATCGTCCCCGGCGCGACCCCCAGCGCCGCCTGCGCCGCCAGGAACACCTCGTTCCACAGCCGCGCCTCCAGGTGGCTCTCCAGCTTGGGCAGGTAGAAATAGGGGCCGGTGCCGCGCCGGACGAGCTCGTGGCAGTTGTGAAAGAAGTAAAGGCCGAAGTCGACCAGGCTCCCGGGGGCCGGCGCGCCGTCGACCAGGAAGTGGCGCTCGGGCAGGTGCAGGCCGCGCGGGCGGACCATCAGCACGGCGGTCTTGTCGCGCAGCGCGTACTCCTTGCCGGTCTCGGCGACGAAGCGCAGCGTGCGCCGCACCGCCCCCATGAGGTTCGCCTGCCCGCTCATCAGGTTGTCCCAGGTCGGCGCGGTGGAGTCCTCGAAGTCGGCCATGAACACCTGCGCCCCCGAGTTCAGCGCATTGATGATCATCTTGGCGTCGACCGGGCCGGTGATCTCGACCCGCCGATCGAGGAGGTCCGCGGGCAGCGGCGCCACCGACCACTCCGACTCGCGCACGGCGCGCGTCTCGGGCAGAAAGTCCAGGCCGTGGCCGGCGTCGAGCGCCTGCCAGCGGCGCTGCCGCTCTTGCAACAGGGCGGCGATCTGGGGGGCGAAGCGCCGCACGAGCATGGTGACGAACTCGCGGGCGGGGGGAGTCAGGACGGCGTCGTAGCGCGACATTGGTTTACAGCCTACGGCCTTTGTCACAATGGTCAATGCTGCCCGGTCTCCTTCGCGGGACTTGCTGTCAAGTGAAGTCAAGTGCATCCTGTAAATCTGTTAAGTTTGTAAATCGGGAGAGCGGATGGGCAAAGGCGAGCAGCCGAGCAGCGAGGGTGCCTACTTCGGAGCGAAAGTACGGGCACTGCGCCGCCGTGAAAACTTGAGTCAAGTCGAGCTGGCGCGGCGCCTGGGCGTCTCGGCGAGCTACCTCAACCTCATCGAGTCCAACCGCCGGCCGCTGCCGGCGGCGCTCCTGGTGAAGCTCGCGCAGCAGTGCAATGTCGACCTGCGCGACTTTACAAGCGACGAAGACGCCCGGCTCATCTCCGATCTGTACGAGCTGTTCGCCGATCTCCTGTTCGAGTCGCATGACCTCAAGTCGCCGGACATCCGCGAGCTCGCGGTGACCCAGCCGACCACCGCGCGCGCCGTGGTCACCCTGTACGGCGCCTACCAGCAGGCGCGCATCCTCAGCGAGCAGCTGGCGGCCAGCATCTCGCACGGCGCCGAAGCGGCCGACAGCGACGCCGTGGATCGCCTGCGGCTGCCCACCGAGCAGGTGAGCGAGTTCCTCCAGCACCACATGAACTACTTCGCCGATCTGGAGGCCGGCGCCGAGGAGCTGTGGCAGTGGGCGGGCCTGGAGGCCGACGACCTGTACTCGGGACTCCTACAGTACCTTAATAAGGAGCACGGGGTCACGGTGCGCGTCCTGCGCTGGGGCGAGGAGCGCGGCACTTTAAGGCGCTACGATCCGCAGCGGCGCCTGCTCACCCTGTCGGAGCTGTTGCCGACCCGCAGCCGGACCTTCCAGGTCGCCCATCAGGTGGCGCTCGTCGCCATGGAGCCGGTGCTCAACCGCCTCGCCGCCGACCCGCAGCTGAGCAGCGACGCGTCGCGGACCCTGTTACGGGTGGCCCTGGCCAACTACTTCGCCGGCGCCGTCCTCATGCCCTACCAGCCGTTCCTGCAGGCGGCGCAGCAGGAGCGCTACGACATCGACGTCATCGGCCGCCGCTTCCGGGTCAGCTTCGAGCAGGTGTGCCACCGCCTGAGCTCCCTGCGCCGCCCGGGGGCCGAGGGAGTCCCCTTCCACATGATCCGCACCGACATCGCGGGCAATATCTCCAAGCGCTTCTCCGCTTCGGGAATCCGCTTTGCCCGCTTCAGCGGCGCCTGTCCCAAGTGGAACGTATTTACAGCGTTCATGACCCCCGGGATGGTGCGCACCCAGGTCGCGCGCATGGCGGACGGGGTGGCGTATTTCTCGGTCGCGCGGACGATCCAGAAGGACAGCGGCGGCTACCGCAGCCAGCAGCCGGTGCAGGCGATCAGCCTCGGCTGTCAGGTCGAGCACGCCCGTGAGCTCATCTACTCGGACGGCGTCGATCTGGACAACCTCGAGGCGGCGACTCCAGTGGGGATCACCTGCCGGCTGTGCGAGCACCTGGACTGCGAGCAGCGCGCCTTCCCTTCGCTGCGTGCCCCGCTGCAGATCGATGAGAACGTGCGCACCATCTCGCTGTACACCTCGCGCCGGGTGCCGCAGCGCCCGCCGGTGGTGCTGCGGCCGAGCGAGCCGCCCGCGGTGCCCGAAGAGGACTGAGATGATGCGCGACGGACCTACGGCTTGGGCGCAAGCGCGGCCCGGCTCTTTTCCTGCGGCTTGGCGGCGGACCCGAAGACCTGGCGCAGGCGGTCGATGGCGCGCGCCGGCCCCTCGGCCTCGAACGTCAGGAACTCGGGGACGAGCCCGTCGAAGCTGTAGCGCGCCGCGGGCTGGCCGTTGACGAGCAGGGTGACCGCGTAGCGTAGGCTGCCGGGCATGTTCAGGGTCAGGTACACCGACAGGACTCCCTGCGGATTCAGGAAGCCGTCGAGCGGATCGGCCGCCGCCACCCGGCTGCCCGCCGGAACCTTGAACAGATCCAGGCCGAGCCGCGCCGTCAGCAGATCCACTCCCCTTGGCTGCGCGGTCGCCCGCTCGTGGGCAAAGATCATCGCCAGGTCGCCGAGCGGGCTGACCAGCAGCTCGGGAATCGGCCCGCCACCGCCGCCGCCGCGCTCACCCCCGCGGGCGCAGCGCGGATCCTGGGCGAGGAGCGCCGGCTGGGTGCGGTACAGCACCTCGCTGCGATCAAAGACTCCCGCGAGCCGCAGAGTTTCCGTCTCGCCCTTGAGGGACGCGTAGCGCAGCTCCAGCGCCCACGGCTCGTCGTACACGGCCGGGGTGAGCTGGCGCAGCCGCTCGGGGGTGCGGATCTCTTCGTAGAAGCCGTAGTCGGCGGGGCGCGGCTCGCACTCGCCGGAGCCGGAGTCGGCCCTGACTTCGATGACGCGCGACGGATCGGGCGCCGCGGACGGGCGCGCCACGCGCAGATACAGCGGCGGCGAGATCGCGCCCTCCTGCATCGGCTGCGCCGCGATGCCGGGGGCGGTCGCAGCGAGCAGCGGCGCGGTCCCCCGGTGCAGCAGCGGCAGCGCCCCGCGGACCACCTCAAGTCCGCTCTTGGCAGTGAGCGACCAGGTGAGGTCCAGCGCCGGACCGATGCCGTCGCTCTGGACCATCAGGCTGCGGTAGCGGCCGGGCTCCGCCTGGCGCACCACGACGTGCGGAGTCACCGTAAGCCGCTGCCACGGAAACACCGCCGGTCCGGTCGCCTCGACCACCGCCTCGACGGATGAGAGGTAGCTCACCTCGCCGTGCGAGGCGTTGCGCAGGCTCAGCTTGTGCTGGACGATCCGGCGGTGCGGCTGCTTGTCGTCGCGCTCCGGCGAGGCGTCCTTGTCGGCGCCGCCTTCCTGTTTACTGTCCTGTCTACTGTCTCTGTCCTGTCTGCTGTCCTGTCTGTTGTCTCTATCCTGTCTGTTGTCTCTATCCTGTCTGTTGTCTCTATCCTGCCTGCCGTTGCGGTCGGGGCGGAGGTCCTTTTCGCGCTCGTAGTACAGGGACTCGAACTGGCTGGGATGGCCGAAATAGTACTTGGAGAACTCGCGCATGAAGTCGTCCAGGTAGTCGGGGCGGGGCGTGAGGATGCCGTCGCTGCTCTCCAGCGCGGCGTAGGCCGCCGCCGGGGTGCTCGCTTCGATGCGCACAAGGCGCAGGCCGCGGTCCGAGCGCAGGTAGGCCGCCGACATCGCCCCAAGGAGGCTGGGTACCAGAAGCACGGTGGCCCGCAGGTTGCGCGCCCGCCGCGCCTCCTTCTGGATGCGCCCGGACAGGGCGTCGAGCTCGGCGCGCAGGGAGATCACCGCCGGCCGCACCGCCGCGAGCTCGCTCGGGCCGCCGCGTGCCTGCGTCACGATGAGCTCCAGGGTCTCGCGCGCCCGCTCGCGCAGCGCCTCGGCGCGCTCTTGGAAGGCGCGCGGGACGACGCGCACGAAGGAGTCCAGGGGGGCTAAAGAGAACGCGCTGGCGCGCCACTCAAGGCGGACGAGGGCCTGCCGGGCCTGGTCTTCCCCGCTCACCGCCACGGCCTCCACCGCGGCGAGCAGCTCGTCCAGCTTGGCGCTGACTCGCCCGGCCGCGGACTCCGCCGACTCGGCCGCGGTACCGGGCAGCACCGCGAGCAGATCTTTCCAGACCAAAAGGACCTCCTTCGCTGGACGGTCCCCCCGACCAGCCGTGCGTAGTGATCATACCCGACCCCATGCAGCGGAGGAAGAGCTCGCCCGTGGCGAGCGGCGGCCTACACGGTGCCCTCAGGCGACGGCGCGCACCGAGAAGCAGGCGACCGGCCGCGGCTGGCCGCGGATCTCATGCTCGCCCAGGGGCTCCGCCTGCGCCGCCGGGAGCTGGGCGGCGACCGGGGCGGTAAAAAGGATGTCGCGCTCCAGCGCCTTGGTCATCGACTCCATGCGGGAAGCCAGGTTCACGGTGTCGCCGATCACCGTCCACTGCTTGCGGTGGCCGGCGCCGAGGTTGCCGCGCACCACCTCGCCCCCGTGCAGCCCGACGCCGATGTGGATCGGCGCGATCCCGCGCGCCACGAACTCGGCGTTCAGGGCCTCGACGCTGCGCAAGAGCTCCTGGGCCGCCGCGACCGCGCGCGGCGCGCCCAGATCGGCGGTGCCGGGCGTCTCGACAAACCACGCCATCAGCCCATCGCCGAGGAACTTGTCGACGTGGCCGTCGTGCTTCTCGACGGCCGCGACCGCGCGCTCGAAGTACACGTCGAGCATCGCCACCACGTCCTCGGGCGGGATCTCGGCGCTGCGGCTGGTGAACCCGCGGATATCGGCGAACAGCACGGTCATGCGGCAGCGCTCGGGCCGCGCCGCCGTGACGTCGCCCTTCTGCGTCGCGTCGGCCAGCTCGTCGCCGACGTAGGTGCGCACCGCGTGCTCGAGCCGCGCCCGCTCCTCCAGCGAGTCGGCGGCGACGTTGAGCGCCGAGGCGGTCTCGCCCCACGCGCCGCCCATCGTCAGGTTGGCGCGCCGAGCGATGACCGGGCGCCCGAGCTCGCGGATGAGCGCCAGCGCCTCGTTGGCGGCCCGCCGCTGCACGCTGCCGAGCAGGGCAACGACGCCGACCGCCCAGGCGGTGCAGATCGCGCCGAGCGCCAGGAGCCACGTCAAAAGCTCGCTCCGGGTGAACGTCTGCCCTTCGAGCACGACGCGGCGATACACGAGCGCCGCCGTCACCCCGACCGGGAGCGTCGCCACCGCGAACAGGACCACCGCGTTCAGCGATAGCACCGTCGCCGGCGCCCGATAGCGCCACAGGCGGCTGCCGGCGCGTGCGACATCGCGGGCGAGCATCCACTCCAGCAGCGCGGCGTGCAGCACGACGACAAACCCCGCGGCCAGCATCGACGAGTACCAGAACCGCACGTTGAACACATCGTGGCCGTACATCCGGTGCAGCGTCAGCGCCCCGAGCAGCGTCGCCGCCAGGAACCCCGCTACGTGGATGAACACGCCGCGCAGCGTGCCCTGGAACAGCGCGACGACCTCCGGCTCACTCAGGCTCTGTCCGGAGGCCGCGGCGGCCCACAGGCGCGTCCACGGCCGCTGCCCGATCCAGTACACCGCGCACGCCACAAGCTGGGTGAGCAGCATGGCGAAGCCGACGCCACCAAAGCCCAGCGCGTCGAGCAGCGGACAGGCGGCCTCGCCGAGCATCGTCATGCACGGCACCGCCGCGGCGTGCACCGCCAGCGACGCCACAAAAGGCAGCCGACCCAGTCGAGCGGGCGCGGTCCCCATCAGGCCCTCGCCGCCATCGGCGCGAGCTC
>DAOMZC010000332.1:2547-6860 GCA_035437965.1 Pseudomonadota bacterium | reverse complement strand
TCAACCAGAAAACGTATCGCCGTCGAGACTATATTCCAACTCGTTCCGCCTGAACGCCCTCAGCGACGGTATCCCCATAGGGAATGAATTGGAACGGCTCGCGGGGAGCACGGCTCGCACTTCTGAATGCCCCAGCGGTTCGCACCCACCCCTTGCTTACTGCCCACCGGGCCCAAGACTTGGGGCGGCTCAGGTAAGCGCGGTGGCTGGCAACCGACATGCTGACCTGCAGGCGGTCGTACTGCTGCTGGGCGCGGTGCGGCGTGAGCCGCGACACCGGCAGGTCGAGCGCGCCCGAGAAGAATGCCGGGACCGCGCCCAGGAAGCGCGGCGCACGCAATCGTAGGCTGTAATTCTGTCTGAGCGCGGCCTGGGCTCAATGCTCTGCCGATAGACGCGTGAATGCTACCATGTGGCCAGCACACCAGACAGCGGGACGCTTCATCGTTCCGTCGTGAGCGATGGGCCGTTTTGGTGGCGTCGCTGGCGGCACCGGGCTCGTCTCTACTATAGGTGAGGCACGATCGGGGCTTTTGGAGGATGATGGCGCCCCTCTGAAAGCAGATCTTGATTTTTCCCACGCCGTCGAAAGCCCACGCTAGAAGCTCCACAACCGTGTGACCGCGTCATGGTCACTCCCTATCGGTCATCGGGCACAGGCGTCCGGTCCCCAGATCCCAGCGTAGCCCATGGGCGGGGCAGACCACTCGCCCCTGGTCGTCGCGCGGGAGGTTACCGAGCGGCACGCCGCGGTGGGGACAGCGCTGACACCCTCTCAGCACCTGATCCTGGTATGCTCTCTCCAGCGTCCGTAGCCAGTAAAAGCCCATCATGGACCGGGGATACACTGGCTGCGGGCGTCGACACAGGCGCGGGCGCACGACGACCCTTCGCACGTACAGAGCCAGGAGCGCACGTGTATGCGCTTTATACGTGCCGACCGCCCCTTCGTGGTAGAGCTCCCAGGTCTGGAACGAGCCGTAGAGTTCCGTCAGGTCGACGAGCTGCGCATCGGTGAGGAACCGCAGATCGGGGTGCCAGTGCTGGTGCTCGAAGTTGATGTGCTCCTTATCTTCATGCTGCGGCCCGGTAACCGGCCACCATCCGGTCGGGAGATCGCCCTTTTCCACCCACACTAACGGGACCATGTAACGCACCCCAGGCTTGGGTGGCTCCGTCAATTCGGTTACGTAGGAGAACTTGGAACGCGACATGTTTATCACCAGGCAAGCCCTCGCAAGATTACCCTGGACGATGCAAATGCGCATCGGGATGCAACCATTTCACATCTAAGTCCGCAGCTGCAAGCCGTTCGCCGGCCTGCTGGAGCCGGCGCCTGCCATGCCGCAGCAGACCCTGTTCGGCGAGCACCAGCGGACGGCGCTCAGCGCAGGGGGATCGACTCGACCGAGTCGATGGGCTGCGAGTCCGCGCCGACGGCGCCGCCGAGCGCGATCAGCTCATGCTCGCTCCGCGCCACGAGGGCGTGGAAGGCCCGCGGCACCTTCATCGAGGCCACCTGGTCCCACCCCGTGCCGGCGGCGTTCAGGCGAAACACGACGCCGTCCGCCGCGGTGAAGAAGATCGTCCCCAGGAGCGACACCGCCGCGCAGCCGAAGCCCTGGACCGGCGTGTGGGCCGGCAGGGCCGGCCCGGTGTCCCATCTGTCGGCCTTGGGATCGTAGACCCACCCCGCCGAGGGGAACATCCCGCTGTGCATGCCGCCGAGCACGTAGAGCTTGCCGCCCGCGGTGCCGGCGCAGTGATCGCGCACCTGGAACGGCTGCGCGTGCTCCTGCCAGGCCAGCGGCTTCTGGGTCAGGTCCAGGGACAGCCAGGTCTGGTGGTACATCTGGGTGCCGGTCCCACCGCTGATCTTCCACCCCCCGATCACGTAGAGCACGTCGTCCATCACGGTCGCGCTCTGCGACGCCCGCGTGGTGGGCATCCCGGGCAGCGCCTGCCACGAGTCCGCGGCGTCGTCGTATGCGGCGAAGTCGGACAGGGTGTAGAGGTCCTTGGCCTGGTCCTGCCGGTTCTTGGCGGTCAGGCCGCCGAGGCGGTGGAGCCTCCCCTGGTAGACGAAGAGGGAGCTCTGCTGGATCGGGACGTTGGGGCTGTTCACGTCCTTCCACAAGGCCTGCGGATCGCCGAGGTCCAGGCGCCGGAAGCCGCGCAGCAGGGCGTCGCTCGAGCTGTTGTGGGCGTCGCCGATGTGGCCGCCGAGGACGTAGAGCCGGTCGCCCAGGACCGCCGCGCCGAAGGCGTTGGACTTCTCCGGCAGGCGGTGGTAGTCCGAGGGCAGGACCGCCGCGCTGGACTGGTCCGGCGGGGGTATGTCCGCCGTCTGACCGGAGTCCTGACAGGCCCCAAGCCAGAGACCGGACAGCAGGAGACAGCCCTTCAGGATGAGATGCCGGTGTGAGCCCATGTTCATGCCTCCGTGTCAGCGCGGCAGGACCGCCGCGTGGTCGCCATGAATACCAGAGCCCCGCTCCGCTGGCAACAAGCCCGCAGGGACATCGTAGGCTCGACGGACTCGATTGTAGGATCCACGCCTTCTAAAATGACCCCATGATCCCCCGGCGGCTCCAGGCGCTCCTGGTCGCCCCCACCGTGGTCCTGCTCGCGGTGCTCCTCGGGGTGGCGCATGTCCGGCCTCGACTACCGCCTTGGCGGCCTGCCCGATGGTGCCGATCAGGTCGCCCCGCGCGGCCCGCATGCGAGCGTGGGCCAGACTGAACGTGGCGTGGAACCGCCATCGAGGCGGAGCGGAGGTCCATCAGCACCGGCGGTGCAGCGATGGCTACACGTCCACCTCGGCGCCGGCCGGAGTACGCACCAGGGTGCGGTGACTTCCCCGCGCGGAACTCCCCAACTCTAGCACCGGCCTGGTCGCGATGATGTGGCGGCAGCTGCTCTGTAGCATCAGTGCGTTGCGCACCACGCCACACACCTAGTCCCGCAGTTTGAAGGAGTTGGCCGATGTTACTCATTGGGAGCACCTCTAACCCAGTTTTCGGACTTGCGGGTCCCGGAAGTCAGCTCCACCTGACTATTCCCTGACCCGGCGAAATGGACGCGATGGCACTGGAGACCAAAGCGCTCAGTCGGCTCGGACTATGCACGTAACGGGCCAGCGGGCGCTCTGTACCGCTCAAGGGCTGTTGTTGCTGCGGTAGCCGTATCTGCTCGACGTTGGAATCGGGCGGTGGCCGCGCCGGTCCCCTCGTTGTCCTTGCCTGCAGGCCTGCGCCCAATCAGCGCTTCCCTCAGCGCCTCCTTTGTGCAGGCGACATCGGCCAGCGCGGCGCACACCGCCACGTGCGCCAGTCGCAGCCAGCGTTTTGATCTTAGGTCATTCGCTGCCCCAGAGCTACATCGGCTAACAGCGCATTCCTCTGCGCGGCAATATCCATTTAGAACTCGATTTTGAAAGTGCGCTTGAGCGGTCTGCAGCGCGGCGCGAGCGACCCAGTTTCTCTGCGAAGTTAGCTCAGGCAGCGCGCTGGTACGAACCTTGCGTGGCTCGTACCGGGAAAAGGAGTCTTCGTTGTTTGAAGAGACCAACCCTCTGGTGGATCGAAGTCAGTTCTCGCCGGGCGGCAGTCAGTTACAGAGCGCTTCCAGCCGCTATGGAGGCACTCCAGCGGAATCGCTTCCCAATGCCGCGGCGGACCTGCCGGCTGCGACGGGTCCAGCGAGCCACGCCACCGCTCCTCACGGAAGCAACGCTCGACCTGCGGCGGACGCCGCTGCTGCCCACCTGCTGTCCCACTGGAGTGAGCAACCTCCGGACGCTGGAGCTGCGGGCCGCCGAGATCGCGCGGCGAAAGCTCCCTCGCACGCAGGGGGTCAGTCTGCTGCACGGCCGTCGTCGCCTCACCTGCGCGCGGGCTCGCAGTCTCCCGCCAGCAGTCGAGAGGAAGTTCAGCCGCTGGCACAGAAGAGCTCCTTCCTGCCGGTTCATCGCGAGTACGGAGCGCAAGAGCGGCTGTCGGAACTCGGCACACTTCAGACCAGCGACCTCGCCGGCTGGCACGTCGAGCACTCTGCCCGCGGGGTCAAAGCCGGCGCCGCTGCCGGCCATCCAGGCAGCGGCGCCGGTCCGGACCAGGGGCCTGCAGGCAGCAGCTCTGCGCGCCAGACACCCGCCGGCAGCCACGAACACGGTACCGAGAAAGGGCACGATGCGCATCCGCAGCACGGAGCGCATCCGCAGCACGACGCGCATCCGCAACACGACGCGCATCCGCAGCACGACGCGCATCCGCAGCACGACGCGCATCCGCAGCACGACGCGCATCCGCAGC
>DAOMZC010000332.1:0-2447 GCA_035437965.1 Pseudomonadota bacterium | reverse complement strand
ACGACGTACACCACGAAGCGGGCGGTGGCCACAGCCACGACGAAGGGTCCGGCGGCGGACCAAGCGGCGGTGCGGTCGGTGCAGGACAGGGCGGGGATGGGTCGCAGCAAATTGTCGCCGCCATTACCCAGGCTGCTGCTGAAGCCAAACAGGGCTTTCTTGCGCAGTTTGCCGCGGCAGAAGCCCAGCTGCCCGGACAGGTGGCAGCCCAGCAGGGTGCAGTCACGGCTGCGGCCGAGCGAGCCCAGGGTCTGGTGACCGCCGCCGTCGGCTCTACCCAGGCCGTGCTGCAGTCCACCATCGCGGCCACGCTCGCCAAGGTGACGGCGGCCGGTGCTGCCGCGCGCGCCGGGGTCAGCGCCTGGCAGGGGAGCGCGACTACGCGCGTGGCCCAGATCTATCAGCAGGGCTCGCAGTCGATCCAGCAGAGCGCGCAGCAGACCAGCCAGAAGGGTCAGCAGGCGGCGCAGCAGGCGGCGCAGCAGGCCGAGTCCCAGATAACCCAGGCGGCGCAGCGCGGCAAGGCGCTTGGTGATAGCCGCGCCGGCGCCGGATCGAGCATACCGGAAGCCGCGCAGAAGAAGGCCGATGCCGCACACGAGCTGGGTGATGACGCATATCAAAAGATAAGCGCTGCCGCAGCGCCCACGGCCCAGAAGCTGAGCTCTGCCGGCCCGGACTTCACCGCCGGAATTCAGCAGTCCGTACAGCAAGTCATCGGCGGCCTGCTGCAGGCGTTGCCGCAAGCGCTGGCGCAGGTGCAGCAGCTCGGGCAGCAGACCAGCCAGGGCATCGGTCAGATGTTGACGATGACCACTCAGGGGCTCAGCCAGATGGGGGCGAGTCTGCGCGCGCAGCTGGCGCAAGCGCAGGGACGGGCGCGGACCAGTATCACCACCGCCGCTGCCGAGCAGCGCGCGGCAATCGCGCAAGCTGGCCAGCAGGTCAGGAGCAGCCTCGTCCAGGAGCGCACGGCGACGCTACACGCCGCCGACCAGAACATCGAGCAGGCCAAGCAGGAGGTGGCCGGTAAGCCCATACCAGCCGGATCGTCGGCGCAGATCCTCGCACGCGTGATCCCCATGGTGCGCCGCGGTCTGCAGCCCATGGTGGCCGCGGCGCGCCAGTCGATCGGCCGCGTCACCACCGGGCTGCGCCGCGCTGGCGCCAGCGGTGCGGCGGCGCTGACCCGGCTGAGCGCCGATAGCGCATCCGGAATCCGTAAGCTGGGCGCCACCGCGCAGCAGGCCGCGACCCGGCAAGCCCAGCAAGCGACGCAGCAGCTTGGTAAGCTGAGCAAGCAGACCACTACGGCTGGCAATCAGATGCTGCAGCACCTGCAGCAGAGCGTCGCCAAGACCGTACAAGCGGTTCAGTCTTCGCTGGGACAGCAGCTCGGGCAGTTCATGGGCGGGCTGCGCCAGGCCGCCGCCAGTGCTGTGGGCAAAGCGAGCGAGCCGCTGCAGGACTTGGCCAGCCGCATCACTTCGGCGCAGGCCAAGATCGAGACCAAGTACCAGCAGGAGAAGGAGAAAAACGACCACAAGTCCTTGCTCGAGAAGGCCTGGGACACCGTCACCGGATGGATTACGGCGGCCCTGAACTGGCTGAAGGACAACTGGAAGATGATCGTCATGATCATCGCCATCGTGGTGGTGACCGTCGCCCTTGGGGCCGCGGCTCTGGTGCTGGCGCCGATGCTGGCGGGTCTGATGGGCGGCGGGCTGCTGGCTACGATCGTGGCCGGTGCCGTGGTGGGTGTCGGCGCCGGTGTGGTCGGCCGCATCGCCGGGCAGGTGATCACCAACGTTGCCACCGGCAAGTCTCCCTTCGCGATCGAGTGGGGCAAGGTCTTCGATCCTAAAGCACTCCTGATGGACGCATTGACCGGGGGCATTGGCGCGGGGGTCGGCCAGGCACTCAAGGGCGCCTCGATGATCAAGCAAGTGCTGGTGAACGCGGGGGTCGGGCTGGGCAGCGGCATGCTGGGCAACGTCATTCACGGGGAGTCGCCCTTCCACGACGTCAAGAGCCTAATTATCGCCACCATCGGGGGCGCTCTGGGTCCGGTGATGGGCAGCAAGATGGACGGGTTGTCTACTGCCACCAAGTCTGCGCTGAACGCCACCGTGGCCTTCGGTACCGGTATGATCAACAACGTCGTCCACGGCCGTGGCGCCCTAGACAATCCGGGGGACCTGGTTGCCTCTTCGGTCAGCGCCGCTGTAAACACGGCTGGGATGGAGAAGGCGGGGAATAACCATCCCAACAAGTCGCCAGAGGTCGCCGCGCACCAGACTCCGACCGAGCACCGCCCCAACACTGCGCCGCCGCGCGAGACCCCGGCGCCCGCCCCGATACCGCACGAGACCGCCGCGCCGCCCGCGCGTCCGCACGAGCCCACGGCGCACGAGCCCACGGCGCACGAGCCCCCGGCGCACGAGCCC
>DAOMZC010000331.1:0-6887 GCA_035437965.1 Pseudomonadota bacterium | reverse complement strand
GCGGGTCCTGTCACCTGCGTGGATGCCTCCCCACGACTGCGTCGCGGGGGCCCCAGCCACTCCGGCGCCACCCGCTTATTTACGGCGAAGGCTGGCCCCAGCTGACCGCGTCCTCACCGATGACGAAGCGCAGGGTGCTGCCCGGCTTGAGGTCGGCGTGGCGCAGCTCGGGCCGCGTCAGCGGTCGACCGTCGAGCGTCACGCTCTGCACGTAGCCGGTGGCGAGGAGCGCCGCGGCGGGCTCGCCGGCGGCGGTGACGGCCTCGATGGTGAAGACGCCGCCGCGCACGTTCAGCTCGACCCTGGGGAACTGCGGGATGGACAGGACGTAGCGGTCGCTGCCGACGATCGGGTACAGGCCGAGCGCCGAGAAGATGTACCACGCCGACATGGCGCCGCCGTCGTCGTTGCCCGGCAGGCCGGCGGGGCGGTCGCTGTACTGCGTCTGCATGACGAAGCGCACCCAGCGCTGGGTCAGCTCGGGGCGGCCGAGCTGCGCGAACAGGTAGGGGACGTGGATGTCGCTCTCGTTGCCCTGCCAGTAGTACGGCGGGCGGTCGGCGCCGAGGGTGGGGTTTGTGTGATCCTCGGCCTCGTAGGCGCTGCGCGTCGCTTCGAACATCGCGGTGAGCTTGTCGAGCAGCTGCTGGGTGCCCCCCAGCATCGCCGCGAGCCCCGCCGGGTCGTGGTCGTTCATGAGCAGGCTCTGCCAGGCGTTGGCCTCGGTGTAGTCGCTGCTGAACGCCTCCGGCGAGAAGCTGTTCCAGGGGAAGCTGCCGTCGGCCTTGCGGGCGCGCAGGAAGCCGACGCTCGGGTCGTAAAGCTGGGTGTAGCTGCGGGCGCGGGCGTGCAGCTCGGCGGCGTCCTCGGTCTTGCCGAGGGCCTGCGCCAGCTCGGCGAGGGCGAAGTCGCCGCGCGCGTACTCGGTGGTGCGCGACACCGAGCCGCCGATCTGCGCGGGCACGTAGCCGTACTTCATATATAGGTCGGCATGCTCGCGACCGCCGCGACCACCGGCCGGCGACAGCGGGTTCATCGCCGCCGCCCGCAAGATGTCATAGGCCCCGGCGGCGTCGAACCCGGTGAGGCCCTTGAGGTAGCTATCGGCGACGACAAACTCCGCCGGCGCGCCGATCATGCAGCCGGAGTCCCCGCCGGCGAGCGGCCACTTGGGGAACGCCCCGTGATTGAGCGCCATCGCGTGCAGCGACTTCACCACATCGAGCGCCCGCTCGGGCGCGAGCAGCGAGTACAGCGGGTGGAGCGTGCGGTAGGTGTCCCACAGCGAAAGATCCGAGACGTACTGGAAGCCCTGCGCGTTTTGCGGCGTGCCGTCAAAGCCGCGGTAGGTGCCGTCGCTCTCCGAGTGCACGGTGGGCATGAGGAACGAGCGGTAAAGCGCCGAGTAGAACATCCGCCGCTCGCTGTCGCTGCCGCCGGTGACGCGGGCGACCCCCAGCAAGTCCTGCCAGGCCGCCGCGGTCTGCTTGCGCGTCCCCTCGAAGTCCCACTCGGGCAGCTCGGCGGCGAGGCTCTTCTCCGCGTACTCCGCCGAGACCAGCGAGACCGCGACCTGCAGCTCGATCGGAGCCGCGGCGCCGCTCGGCGGGGCGGGGAAGGTGAGGACGAGGCCGACGCCGGTGCCCTGGGCGTGATCGGCGGCGGCGGGCGGGGTTCCGTCGCTCCACACCTTGTGCTCGCTCCACGCGCTGCGGGTGCGGGCGGCGAAGTAGACCTCGTAGCCGCCGTAGCCGTCGGTCATGCCGCCCTTGCTGTGCAGCCGGCCGCGCAGGCGCCCGGCGGCCTTGTCGACGGTGATCTCGGCGTCGGTGATCTCGCCGCTCTCCAGGTGCTTGCCGAGGTCGAAGAGGAGCGACCGCGGCGTACCCGGGGGGCTGCCGGCGGGGTCGTAAGTGAAGCGGTGGTGGGCGGCGCGCCGGGTCGCGGTCAGCTCGGCGCGGACGGGCCCGTGGTCGAGCGTCACGGCGTAGTAGCCGGGCGTCGCGACCTCACTCTTCTTCTGGAACGGCGACTCGTTCTGCTCGACGGTGAGCTTGGCCGGGTCCCAGCTCACAAGCGGCATCACCGACAGGACGCCGTAGTCCGGGGCGCCGGTGCCGTGCAGGTGCAGGTGCGAGAAGCCCTGGATGACGTTGTCGTCGTACCAGTAGCCGATAAAGTGCAGGAAGCGCACGGTGCCGAACATCTCGCCGCGGGTGTCGGGCCCGACCTTGGCGAGGCCGTGCGGGGCCGCCGCGCCCGGAAACGCGCTGCCGTCGCGGAAGCCGAAGCCGCCGCTGCCGATGAACGGATCGGCGTAGCCGAGCGCCTGCTCGACCCGGGTAAGCGGCGGCGGCGCCGGGGCCGGCGGCACGGACGCCGGCTCGGGAGCACCACAGGCCACGAGCGGCAGCAGGAGGGCCAGGCTCGCCCTCCACGCGGCGCGGCGAGCCGAAGCAACCGAGACCATGAGCTCGACAGAGAAGCTTGCTTCCAGCGTGTCCATGGCCAGAACCTAGCACGGCGGATTCTCGATTGTCCGCTCCGGCTTGCCCGCAAGTATCACGCCTGAAGTTGTGTGAGTAGCCTTCGCAACCCGTTTAGCCAAACCATGAACGCCTCCTTATCGGGAGGCGCGTAATCCTGTTCAAGCTCAGCTATAATGGGAACCAAGAAATGAAGCCCTACGTCCTTGCGGCCATGATTGAGGCAGTATCGGCTGAATGCGCCTAGCAGATTGGCCTTCCCATAGAGACTGCTCCATCCTAATTGTTCCACGCGCGCCAGGAGCTCTAAGCAGCGATCGACAGGCTGCTCAGTGTCCTGTGCTGCTCTCAGAGTTGCTTCTGCGACGCGCCGCTTGACCTCCAGGTAGTCTGCCGCCTCCAGCCCAGCCGCGAACTGTCGCTCAACCGCCTGGAAGCCGGCTTCCAGGTCAGGGAACGACCCCTTACCGAAGTGCATGTAGACTGCATTCATAGCTAGGATGATTTGCTCTTCGACTGTTGGGTTCATCGCTTATCACCTACCATCCCACCAGTGACAATCTTTACCGTCACCGGTTTTGTCAGGCCAACCTCCCAGATTGCTGCACAGATCGAAACAGTCGACACAAATGCTTTGACCGGGGTTACTACCAGAACCCCGCCGACTGCGGCTTGTACTTATATCCAGGCATTGCGTGAGATGGGCCCGACAGTCGCTACGGTCGGCAGGTACATCCGTAGTTACCGTGGCCGGTACGCTCGCTTCGCCCGTGGCAACAATTAATTTCCCAACCGACTTGATTAGGGAACCATCGAGCAGCCCAGCGTCCAAAAGACCAATCACAAGGACACCCACCGCCGCGATGTCTGCTGGACCCGGCAGCGGGGAGTCTGCTTGTGAAGTAACAGCCGCCGCCAAGGCGTACCGTGAGAACACTCGTACAAACCCAGTTGCAACCACCGGTCCGTAGCTTACTAGTTGAATTCTCTCGTCTGATTTGTGTTCGACAAAGCCAGCTTTATCAGCCAGCCTGATGATTTCGTCGTATCCTATCTCTGCTAATGCCTTTTGTCCGATGGCTTCAGCTGTGGTGGTACCTATATCAATCGGCCTTATTCTCGACAAAGATGCAATATCACTGGTATCGACGGTTTGCGGAGCGTGAAAACATCCCCCCGAATTAACTGAAAGGAGCAGTAGCACTGACAATAGACAGATATAGGAAAAACGCGTCCGGGGGGACTTTTGGCGTGACGATCTGCCGCACAAATCATCCATATAGCTTGACCCTTTCGGCGGGTGTATGACACCACCCGGGTGGATTGAGGTCAAGGCAGTTTGGGGACCGTGCTGTGGGGCGGTTTTTACTTTTTAGTCGGCGCAAACAGCAGGATGAACGACCCCTTGCCGCGCCGCACCACCCACGTCCGCGGGTGCCCGTCCCGGGCCGGCGAGCGGCGCGCCTGCAGGTACTTGGCGAACCACGGCTCCTTGCTGAGGCCCGGGTCCTTGTCGATGAACTCGGGGACGTAGAGGTCGACCTCGAGGTACTGCCCGGGGAACGCGATGGCGGTGCCGGGGCCGAAGGTGTAGGGGCGGAACTCGGCGCTCGGGTACAGGTCGTTGTGCAGGGCGCCGCCGTAGACGGCGACGATCTTGCGCACGCCGGCGGCCTCGCGGCGCAGCTTCACCTGGGCGATCTTGCGCGCCAGAAGGTCGCTCAGCAGCGTCAGCATCTTCTCGTAGTCGACGGCGCCTTCCTTGTCGAGCAGGCCCTGGTACTCGCCGCAGCTGAGCTCCAGGATGTGCGGCTGGACGTGCGACTCGCGGGCCTGCTTGATGAGGGTGACCAGCTCGTTCTCGGTGGTCACCGGGCGCTTGGTGGTCTTTGCGACATCCTTTACGACCTTGCTCTCGTCCTTGCCGCAGCCGCCGGCGGTGACCCAGGTCTCGAGGACCAGGTCCGAGGTCAGCGGCTGCAGCACCGCCAAGAGCTGCTCGCCAAAGCGCTTGAGGGCGGACTTGACGCCGGTGTTCCCCTTGAGCTCGTGATACTCGCCAAAAGCGACGACGCGCGGCGCGCTGCCGCCGGCATCCGCCTCGGCGCGCTGCAGGATCGCCGTCAGCGCGAGGGCCGGCGAGTCATAACCGGAAATCTCGGGCTCCGCATCCGGCCGATCCCCGCCGGCCGACGCATCCGACCCCGCCGGAGCGGTCGCCGCCGGAGCTTTCGCCGCCGCCGGAGCCGCCGCCACCTTCACGGCATCGGCGCGCGCGCCCGCCGGCGCCGGACCCGCCGCGTGGCCGACGGCCCCCAGGTAAAGCAGCGCACCCAGGGTCACAAGCGAGCGGGACATCCGGCGGGCTTTCCTAGCGCAGGTAGTTGCGCTTGACCAGGTTGAGGAAGTCGTTGCCGAACGAGTCCATCTCGTTGGCCAGGACCTTGATCTTGCGGGCGAAGTAGTTGTAGGCCATGACCGCCGGGATGGCGGCGACCAGGCCAATGGCGGTGGCGATGAGCGCCTCGGCGATGCCCGGGGCCACGGTGGCGAGGTTCGCCGAGCCCTTGGCGCCGATGTTACGGAAGGCGTCCATGATGCCCCACACGGTGCCGAACAGGCCGATGAACGGCGCCGACGAGCCGACGGTGGCGAGCAGCGGCGTCAGGCCCTCGAGCATGGTCATCTCGGCGATCGTGCTGCGGCGCAGCGAGCGCTCGATGTTCTCCAGGCCGTTCTCGCCGGCTGCCTCGCCGCCGCCGGCGCCCTGCTTGGTCAGGCGCATGAGCTCCAGGTAGCCGGCGCGGAAGATCGCCGCCACCGGCGAGCGCCGCAGCTGCTTGGCCTTCTCGTAGACCTCGTCGAAGCGCTTGGTGCGCCAGAACTCGTCGAGGAACGCGTCGGTCTCCTGCGAGGCGCGCATCAGCTGGAACAGCTTGTAGCCGATCACGAACGTCGTCACGACGAAGAACGCGATCAGCAGGAACAGCACCATGAGGACGACCCCCCCCGAGCTGAGCACGAGCTGGAACAGATCCAGCTCCTTGCCGGCAGGGGCGGCCAAAAGCGAGACAACGGTCGCGGGCATGGGAAGTGCGCTCATCGCCCAACGAGGGTAGACCGGCCCGTGCGCTCAGGTCAAACCCCAGCTCCACGACCGCTCGGCGGCAGGCGATTCCCCGGCCGCCAGCCGCCGCCACCTGCCCGAGCCGAGAACGCGAAAAAGCCGCTCCGGCGGCGGCGGCTCGCGCGAAAAAAACGAAAAAGCCCTTCCGAGGCCGGCAGATCGCGCGAAAAAAACGAAAAAGCCCTCCCGGGGCCGGCGGATCGAGAGAAAAAAACGAAAGAAGCCCCTCCGGCGCGAGCGGATCGAGCGGAAAAAACCAGAGAAGCCGGTGCGGCGCGAGCGGATCGAGGGAAAAAAACCAGCGAAGCCGCTCCGGCGCGGACGGAGCGAGCGGAAAAAACCAAAAAAGCCGCTCCGGCGCCGGCGGAAGGGCCTGAAAAAACAGCGCGACTGGCTCCGGTCCCGGCGCAAGGCGACTAAACAGTGCAACGGCGCGCTACGGCGCGGACGGAAGGCGCGAAAAACCGGCGCGACTGGTTCCGGTCCCGGCGCAAGGCGACTAAACAGTGCATTGGCGCGCGGCGCCGCGGGCGGAAAGGCGTGAGAAAGCGGCGCCGGCCTGTGCGATATTGCCGGCGATGTGGCTTGCGCTTGGTTATAGCCTCGACCGGTTTGCGGGGGGGGCGGCGGCGGTGGGGGTCCTCAGCGTGCTGCTCTCGGTGCTGCAGCTGGGGCTGTGGCTGCTGCTGCTGGCGGCGAGCGCGCACCTTCTAAAGCTTGGGCTGTGGGCGCTCGCGCGGTCGCGGGTCGTGACCGCGGGAGCGCCGCCCTGGGCGGAGGCGGACGCGCCGCTTGTGACGGTGCAGCTGCCGATGCGCAACGAGCGCTTCGTGGCGCGGCGGGCGATCGAGGCGGCGTGCGCCCTGTCGTGGCCGCGCGGGCGGCTGCAGGTGCAGGTGCTGGACGACTCGGACGACGACACGGTGGCGGTCGTCGACGCGGCGGTGGCGGAGCTCGCGCAGCGCGGGCACGAGGTGACGGTGGTGCGACGCGCCGAGCGCACGAGCTTCAAGGCGGGGCACCTGGACTACGCGCTGCCGAGCGCGCGCGGCGAGTACATCGCCGTGCTCGACGCCGATTTCGTGCCGCCGCCGGACTTTTTGCGGCGCCTCGTGCCCGAGCTTGTCGGTGACCCGCAGCTGGCGTTCGTGCAGGGGCGGTGGGCGTTTCTTAATGAGGATCGGAACCTGCTTACCCGGGTGCAGGCGCTGATCCTGTACGGGCTGATGCTGGTCGAGCAGGCGTACCTGTCGGCGCACGGGCGGCCGGTGCAG
>DAOMZC010000330.1:0-6898 GCA_035437965.1 Pseudomonadota bacterium | reverse complement strand
TGGCGCTGCTCGCCCGCCACATCGGCACCGCCGACGCCTTCTACGCCGGCCTCTCGCGCGCCGATGTCCCGTCGCTGCGCCGGGTCGCCCGCCACGAGTTCACGTTCAGCGCCGGCGTCGACGTCACCGATGTCACCCAGGTCAAGGGCCTGGAGTTCGACTACGTGGTCATCCTGGACGCCACCGCCGCCGCCTACCCCGACACCACCGAGGCCCGGCACCTCCTGCACATCGCGATCACCCGCTGCGCCCACCAGCTGTGGCTCATCGCCGCCGGCGCGCCGTCCCCCCTGTGCCCGCCGAGCTACTTCGCCGAGGAGTTCGCCCCCGGCTAGGCTGTGGCAAAACGTAGCGAGCGGCCCGCGTTCGCGCTCGGCCGCGCGGAGCAGCCTCCTGGCTGGGAGCACGGCCGGACGCGAACTCGGGTCGCGGAGTAGTTTTGCCGCAGCCTAGGCTGCCCGCGAGTGCTGCTGCAGGATGTCCAGGTACTCGCCGCGGCAGGCCCACTGCCACAGCTCGGCCGCCCGCCACAGCGGGAAGGGGTGGGTGCGCGAGGCGGTCTGCAGCAGGGTGTAGACGCGATCGAGCACGCCCTCCTCGGGGGCCTGGCGGGCGCGCAGGGCCTGCTCCATGAAGCGCTCCAGCGACAGCTCGTCGCGCAGCCGCCGGTTGCCGCCGGCCATCTTCAGCAGCACCCGCAGCACCAGCTGCGGGTCGCGCGTCGCCAGCAGCATCCCGCGATCGGCGGTCAGCTCGGAGCAGCGATCCCACTTGAGCAGCGCCAGCTGCAGCGGCACGAGCAGCAGGTTGCCGATGCCCAGCGTCGCCCGCGCCAGCTCGGACGCCGCCAGGCTGAAGAGCCGCACCGCGGTCTTGTAGAGCACGTGCTGCGACTGGACGTGCGACAGCTCGTGCGCCATGACCGCCACCAGCTCGTCATCGGACATCACATCGCACAGGCTGCTCGAGATGGCGACGAAGTGGTTCTCGACGCCGCCGGTGTGGGCGTTCACGTCCGCCCCCTGGTAGACGTAGAGCTCGGGCACCTCGGACAGGCCGAGGCCCGCGGCGGCGCGCTCGAACAGCCGCTCCAGCGAGGGCAGCTGCGAGCCGCCGACGCGCACGTAGCTGCTCTGGTTGAACAGGCGGTCGTAGCGCTCGACCGTCATCTCGACGAGCTTGCGCAGCAGCGTGTGCACCCCGGGGATCGCCTCCAGCGCCTTCTGCGACTTCTGATCGAGCGGGTGCTGATAGAGGCCGGCGACGTCGTAAAGCGGCGCATCGCGCGCGCACAGGAGCGCCGCCTGGCAGTGGCCGCAGCGCAGCTTCTCCGGCTGCTCCAGGGCGCGCATGAGCAGAACGCGGTTTTTGCCTTGGCACTTCGGGCAGCTCAGGATCCGGCTGTCCCCCTCGGGCAGCGGGTAGCTTGGGGCCTCGTCCATAAGGGCAACACTAACACGCGCCCGCCCCGCGTAAGCGCCCAGCACCGATCTTCGCTCGGCCCCGGGCGACTGACCCGCCGGCCCGCCGACCCGCCGGCCCGCCGACCCGCCGAGACGACCGGCGCGGCTTCAGAAACTCCATTAACTTTAGGCGAATGACCCCGGCCAAGCTGCCGATTTCAGCGGCTCAGCGACGGAAATTCTGTAAGGCCCGCTATATAATGATGGTGCCTGTGTTCGCCGCCATCCTACCCGTGATATCCTGAGCCCGCATGTCCTCCTCTTTTCCCATGCGTAATATGCGGGTCCGCTTCTCTGGCGAGACCAACATCGGGATGAAGCGCAAGCACAACGAGGACAGCTTCATCCTCCCCGACTTCGAGCGCGTAGCGGTGGTCGCCGACGGCATGGGCGGCCACGCCAGCGGCGAGGTCGCCTCGGGCATGGCGGTCGAGAGCGTCGCCGCCTACCTCAAGGCGACGCTCGATCAGTCGACGATCACCTGGCCGTTCAAGCTCGATCAGGGAGTGCGTTACGAGACCAACCGCCTGGTCGTCGGCATCAAGCACGCCAACCAGCGCATCTACGAGACCGCGCAGCGCAACGACGACCAGCACGGCATGGGCACCACGATCGTCGCCGCGCTGTTCGCCGACGATCGGGTGATCGTCGCCCACGTCGGCGACAGCCGCTGCTACCGCCTGCGCCGCCAGCACCTGCTCCAGCTCACCGAAGATCACTCGCTGCTAAACGACTACCTGAAGATGAAGCGCCTGTCGGGCGAAGAGGCCGGCCGCTTCACCCAGAAGAACGTCATCGTGCGCGCCCTCGGCATGAAAGAGTCGGTGCAGGTCGACACCCTGGTCGACATCCCGCAGCTGCACGACATCTATATGCTGTGCTCCGACGGCCTCACCGGCATGGTGACCGACGCCCAGATCGCCGAGATCATGAGCCAGGAGTCGGACCTCGACTCCGCCTGCGAGCGCCTGATAACCGCCGCCAACGAAGCCGGCGGCGTCGACAACATCACCTGCGTGCTCGCTCGCCTGGAACAGCTGTAGGCCCGCTGTAGCCGAGCTCGCAGACCGCTCGCGATCGCCCTCGCTCTGGTCTTTTCACAACCCGCGAAAACTGCGATTCCTACTTTCGCCGCGCGCCCCCCGGGCCCGTCGCTGCCAGGCTCTACTGGCGGGTCCGCGGGCAAAAAATTAGCGGTCATCCGCAAGGTTCGGCACTCTAGGACCAAGCGGGGCTCCTAGCCTCCCTTCCGTACGAAGCAGAGCAAGCGACTGAGATCGCCGGGATCGCCGGCCGCCCCACAGCGGGAACAGCTGCCGGGCGGCGCGATCGCTCCGGCAGCTCGACAGTCGGACTCTGGCAGTAACCCCCCCCGAGGAACGCCGCCTGCGCGGCCCGACAAGAGCGGAAACACAGCGACCATGGCGAAACGAGAGGAGCTGATCGTTGGTCTGGACATCGGCACCACCAAGGTGGCCTGCCTGGTGGGCGAACTCACCGACGAGGGGATCGACATCATCGGCGTCGGTACCCAGCCCTGCGCCGGGCTGAAGAAGGGCGTGGTGGTGAACATCGATGCCACCGTGTCGGCGATCCAGAAGGCGGTCGAGGAGGCCGAGCACATGGCCGGGGTCGAGATCACCCAGGTCTACGCCGGCATCGCCGGGGCCCACATCAAGGCCTTCCACTCCGAGGGCGTCGTCGCCATCCGCGATCGCGAGGTGCGCCCCGGCGACATCGAGCGCGTCATCGAGGCCGCCAAGGCGGTGAGCATCCCCCAGGATCGCGAGATCCTGCACGTCGTGCCGCAGGAGTTCTCGATCGACAACCAGGACGGCATCAAGGAGCCGCTCGGCATGTCGGGGGTGCGCCTGGAGGCCCGGGTGCACATCGTCACCGCGGCGTCGGCGTCGGCGCAGAACATCGTCAAGTGCTGCACCCGCTGCAACCTCCAGGTCCAGGATCTGGTGCTGGAGCCGCTGGCCACCGCCGAGGCGGTGCTGACCTCCGACGAGAAAGAGCTGGGGGTGGCGCTGCTCGATATAGGGGGCGGGACTAGCGATCTGGTGATCTACAACGAGGGGGCGCTGGTCCACACGATCGTGCTGCCGATCGGCGGCCACCAGCTGACCAACGACATCGCGGTCGGCCTGCGCACCCCGATGGCCGAGGCCGAGCGCCTGAAGCACCGCCACGGCTGCGCCCTGCCGGCGCTCCTGTCCGAAGACGAGACGATCGAGGTCCCCTCGGTCGGCGGCCGTCCGCCGCGCATCCTGCCGCGCACCGTGCTGTCCGACATCCTGCAGCCGCGCGTCGACGAGATCTTCACCCTGGTGCGGGCCGAGATAGAACGCTGCGGCCTGTCCGAGACGCTCGCCTCGGGCCTGGTGGTGACCGGCGGCTCGACGATCCTGCACGGCCTGCCCGAGCTCGCCGAGCAGGTGCTGGGTATGCCGGTGCGGCGCGGCATCCCACACGGCGTGGGCGGGCTGTCGGAGATTGTGCGCTCGCCGATCTACGCCACCGCGGTCGGCCTTGTCCGCTATGGGGCCCGCCAGCTCGATGGCGGCTACGTCTCGCGCGGGGCCGCCGGCGCCGGGATGCTCGACCGCCGCGGCGGGGCGACCGGCAACGGCAGTGGCATGTGGCGGCGCATGCGCTCGTGGTTCGCCGAGGTGTTCTAGGCCGGTCTCCGCTCTCTTTCGGTCTCTCCGCCGCAGCGCCGGTGCCGGTCCTCGGAAATAGCCTTGAATCGGGCAGGCTCCGAGGTGATAAAATGGGGCTGCGCTGACCATGTCTACACGCACCCAGTCCCTACTATGGGGCGGCCTCGCCGTCCTCTTGCCTCTTGGTATTTCCTCTCTCGCCCTCGGGACCGCGGACGCCGCGCCGGTGCGGCCCAAGCCCAAGACGGAGGCGCCGAGCCCCGCGGCGACGCCGGCCGCCGACGCCGGTGCGGCGCCGAATCGCGCCGCCTCGGGTCCCGCCGCCGCCACCACCCCCGCGGGCAGCGCCAAGCCCGCCGACACCCCCGCCGCGACGCCGAGCCAGCTCCAGGAGGCGACGGCCGGACCCAAGGAAGAGGCGGCCCGCGCCCACTACAGCCGCGCCGTCGAGCAGTACCTGCAGGGCAACTACGCCAATGCCTGGCTCGAGTTCTCGTCGGCCTACCAGATCACCCCGCTCACCGCGCTGCTTAACAATATGGCGCGCTGCGAGGTCAAGATCGGTCGCCCCGTCGAGGCGCTGCAGCACTTCCGCCGCTACCTCGCCGCCACCCCCGACGACCCCGACGCCGACTACATCCGCCAGGAGATCGCCCGCCTGGAGGCCGAGCTCGGCCGGCGCGCCGCCCCCAGCCAGACCGACGCCCTGACCGACAAGGCGCCGGTGCCGACGATGCGGCGCCGCATCCCGGTGTACTCGATTGCCGCCGGGGCGACTACCCTGGCCGCCCTCGTGTCCGGGGTGGCCGCGCTCAGCACCGTCGCTGTGCGCTACAACTCGCTGGAGACCGGCTGCAAGCCCGGCTGCCCGCCGCTCGACGTCGCCAACCTGCAGCAGCAGTCGTACGCCGGCTATGGGCTGCTCGGGGCGGCGGTGGTCCCGGCGATCCTGACCATCGTGGCGCTGCGCTTCGAGCTCGGGCGCCCGGCCGAGACTACGCTCCGACCCCTGGCGGGTCTGCGTCTTAATAGTCCCCTATTTGTTTTTGGGAGTAACTGATGCGCCGACGACTAGCCTTAATTCCCCTGGCCTTGCTCCTTGGCTGCTTTGACTTTGACTCCCTGAGCGGTACCTACGTGCCCCCGCTGAGCGACGCCAGCACGCCCGGCGACATCGCCTGCGACAAGACCCCCAACACGCTGCAGGAGGACTGCACGCAGAACGGCGACATCAACAACAACTGCCTGGTCGGCTGCGACGACCCGACCTGCTCCGACCACGTCGCCTGCTTCGCCAGCCGGGGGTACAAGGGCTACGGCGCGGTGGCCGCCGACGCCGGAGCGTGCCCGGCCCAGACGATGCAGTCGATGATCTACCAGAGCATCGCCAACCCGACGACCTGCAACGGCAGCTGCTCGTGCAATAACAACAACGCGACCTGCACCTCGACGCTGCACGTCTACAAGGACAAGAACGACTGCATGGGCAACGTCAACGGCGCGCAGGTGGCGCTGAGCGACGGGGCCAACCGCTGCCCGGCGGTGACCAGCATGAAAGACTCGTACTTCCTGGTCGACAAGCTGACCGTCGGGGCGTGCACCGCCAAGGCCGCCACCGTGCCGCTGAACCCGACCTGGGGCACCACCAAGGTGCTGTGCGACCAGTCGGCCTCCAAGCTGCTCCGCTTCAGCGACATGCAGCGCAACGGCGTCCAGTGCGTCGTGTTCAACGGCACCGACACCTCGGTCTGCGCCGCCGCCCAGCCCTACACCAAGGCCAGCGTCTATTACACCAGCGCCACCGGCACCAGCAGCTGCGCCTGCTCGTGCGCGGCCATGGGCGGCTGCGCCCTGACCAACGGCGCGACCAACCTGGTGAACCTCAGCGACAAGGCGGGCTGCGGCAACGGCCAGGTCCTGTCGCCGATCAAGACCGACAGCACCTGCGTACAGGCGCTCGACACCAACATGATGACATTCCAGGCGGCGGCGGTCAGCACCAACCTGGCGGCGCCGACCTGTAACGCCACGGGGGCGGTGTCCGGCACCTTCACCGCCGCTGGCGGCATCACCGTCTGCTGCCTCTAGCCGACCGGCGCGCGGGGCCTAGCACTACAACGAGACCTCATTTCGGCCCCGCCGGGCCGGCAGTTGCAGCCAAGCAAGCGCTGCGCTGCACCACCGTCGAGACGGCAGAGCGCGGCGGAGTAAGCCCTGTTGTCGTGCTAGGCGGTCTGGGCCGCCGCCGCTGGCTCTTCGCTCACTCCTACCGGCAGGCCGTCGCGATAGATGAGCAGCGCGCTGCCGGTACTCGGCGCTTTGGGTCCGGGGAACAGGATCCCGGCGAGGTTTAGCGGATCGGCGGCCGAGATGCGCACCTCGACCGGCTCGGTGGCGGTCGGGGCGCGCTTGCGCACAAGGTTCAGGCCCTCCAGCGCCTCGGGGGTGGCGAACTGCTCGCCGGACAGGCCGGCGACGAAGTAGCCGCTGCGGACCAGGCCACGTGCCTCCAGCCGGCGCAGCACCGGGAGCACCTGATAGAGCGGCGGACCGAGCGGCTCGCGGGTAAGCAGCTCGCGGGTGAGCAGTCCGTAGCGCAGCAGGTACTGGTTGGTCCACGACTCGAGCAGCGCCGGGTTGTCCCAGTCGGCTTCGGCGCCCAGCACCGGCTGCGCGCCGCGGAAGCGGGCGCGGCTGACCGCCACCGGGCCCAGCGCCGAGTCGGCCGCCTCGCGCGGGCCCTCGATGAGCGCCCACCGCCCCGCCGCC
>DAOMZC010000329.1:0-6908 GCA_035437965.1 Pseudomonadota bacterium | reverse complement strand
GAGCTGCTGGCCGAGGACGCGCCGCTCACCCGCGAGCGTGACCTGCAGCTCGGGGTGCGCTTCGTGCTGGACAAAGGCTGGCATATCTACTTCGTAAACCCCGGCGACTCGGGCGAGCCGCCGCGGGTGGCGTGGACGCTGCCGGCCGAGGCGGGAGCGGGGCTGAGCGTGGGCGCGCTGCGCTGGCCGACCCCGCAGCGCCTGACCGCCGGCCCGCTGGTCAACTACGGCTACGAAGACGAGGTGATGCTGCTTGCGCCGCTGCATCTGGGCGGGGACGCGGCGGTCGGCGCGCGGTCGCTGCAGATCGCCGCGACGGTGAACTGGCTATTGTGCCAGGAAGAGTGCATCCCTGGAAGGGCGCAGCTGACTCGCACGGTCGCGGTGGGCGGCGTGCCGGGTGCCGTCAAGCCGCCGGCCGCTGCCGACACGCCCCCACCGGCGGAGCTCGGCCGGCTGTTTGCCGCCGCCGAGCGGGCGCTGCCGACCCCACCGCCGGCGAGCTGGCACCTGGACGGCGTGCTCGATGCGTCGGCCTTCTACCTGCGCATTCAGCTCGGCGAGGCCGAAGCGGGACTGCGCGCCCAGTTCGTGCCCCTGGAGCCGAGTCAGATCGAAGACGCCGCCGCCCAGCAGTCGAGCGTCACCGGCTCGCTGCTGTTTCTGAACCTGCGCCGCTCGGAGCAGCTGGTCAAGGACATCTCCCGCCTGCGCGGCCTGCTCGTGCTGGAGGCGCCGGGGCGTTCGCCGCGCAGCTTCACGGTCGACATCCAGCTCGGCGCGGTGAAGGAGGGCTCGCCGATGCTGAAGGAAGAGGCGCTCGCCGCCGGTCCGGTGGCGCCTGCGCCGGTGGCGCCTGCGCCGGTGGTGCCTGCGCCGGTGGCGCCTGCGCCGGTGGCGCCGCTGCCGCTGGGGACGGCGCTGCTGTTCGCGCTCCTCGGCGGCATGCTGCTCAACCTGATGCCGTGCGTGTTCCCGGTGCTGTCGATCAAGGCGCTGGGCATCGTCGAGATGTCGGTCATCGATCGCAAAAAAGCGCGCGGCCACGCGCTGGCCTACACCGCGGGCATCCTGGCGTCGTTCTGGGCGCTGGCCGGGCTGCTCATCGCGCTTCGCTATACGGGTCAGCAGATCGGGTGGGGGTTCCACCTGCAGTCGCCGCGCTTCCTGATCGGCCTGTGTGCACTGCTGTTCATGCTCGGGCTCAACCTGCTCGGTGTGTTCGAGATTGGCATCGGACTGACGCAGCTCGGTCAGGTCGCGGTGGGCCGACACGGCTACTCGGGAGCCTTCGCGACGGGGGTGCTGGCGACGGTGGTAGCCACTCCTTGCGCGGCGCCGTTCATGGGCACGGCGGTGGGCTTCGCGCTGAGCCAGCCGGCGGTGATCGCGCTCCTGGTGTTCTCGCTGCTCGGCATCGGGCTGGCGCTGCCCTACGTCCTGCTGCTGTGGATTCCGGGGCTGCGGCGCATCCTGCCGCGGCCGGGGGCGTGGATGGAGAGCTTCAAGGAGGCGATGGGATTTCTGCTCTTTGCGACCGTGCTGTGGCTCGTCTGGGTGCTCGGCGGGCAGACCGGGGTGGATGGAGTCGTGGCGCTGCTCGGTGGGCTTCTGCTCGTCGGAGTGGCCGGCTGGATGCTGCACCGCTGGGCCGAGCGGCGGTGGGTCACGGTGGCCGCGGTGGCGCTGATGCTGGCCGGCGCGATCGTCCCGGGGACGCAGGTAGTGGCCGTGCGCTCTTTTGCGAGCCCGGCCGGCGCGGCGAGCGGGGACGGAGAGCTCGCGTGGGAAGGCTTCTCGCCGGAGAAGCTGGCCGCCTACCGGCGCTCCGGCAAGGCTGTCTTCCTCGATTTCACCGCTGACTGGTGCGTGGCGTGCAAGGTGAACGAGCGCGTGGTGCTGCGCTCCCAGGCAGTGCAGGCGCGGCTGCGCGAGCTCGGCGTGGTGACGATGAAGGCCGACTGGACTTCCTATGATCCGCTGATCACCCAGACCCTGGCCGAGTTTGGCCGCCACAGCATTCCGTTCTATGTGATCTACGGACGCGATCCGAATATCCCGCCGATACCGCTCTCCGAGGTGCTAAGTACAGGGCGGGTGCTGGGCGCCCTGGAGCAGATCCGCTAGACCCCACAGCCCGTGAAAGGACGGACTTACATGAACTACCGCTCACGCTTTCGCAACGTAGCGGCGCTGGCCTGCCTCGCGCTCGCCGTGGCCGCCGCGCCCGCCGCCGCGCTCGCCGTCAAGGTCGGCGAGCCGGCGCCCGCCTTCACCGCCACCGACAGCAACGGCAAGCAGGTCTCGCTGGCGCAGTTCAAGGGCAAGTACGTGGTCCTTGAGTGGCACAACCAGGGCTGCCCGTACGTCGTCAAGCACTACCGCAGCGGCAACTTGCCCAAGCTGCAGAAGGAATGGACGGCCAAGCAGGTGGTGTGGCTGGCGATCATCTCGTCGGCGCCCGGCAAGCAGGGCTTTGTCGACGGCAAGGGCGCCAACCAGGACATGCAGCAGCACAGCGCCGCGCCGACCGCGACGCTGCTTGATCCCAAGGGCGAGGTCGGGCAGCTGTATGGGGCCAAGACGACGCCGCACATGTTCATCATCAACCCGCAGGGGCAGCTTATCTATAACGGCGCGATCGACGACAAGTCGAGCTCCGATCCGGCCGACATACCCGGCGCCAAGAACTACGTCGCCCAGGCGCTTACCGAGGCGCTGGCCGGCAAGCCGGTCAGCCAGTCGACGACGACTCCTTACGGCTGCTCGGTGAAGTACTAGGTAGCGCGGGCTCGGGGGGGAGATCGGCGGGGGGGAAGATGAACTGCGCGCTGCCGCTGACCAGCGGCGAGGGATCGCGCTGATACTCGCGCAGGCGGGCGCGGCGCGCGGGCGTCCAGCCCTGGCTCGGTCCGGCGGCGCAGGCCAGCGCGGTGACGGCGAGCAGGCGCAGGCCGTCCTGGGGGTCGTGCTGCAGCTGCTGCTCCAGCGACTCGGCGTCGGAGGCGGACAGCTCGCTGGTGCCGGCCTTGGCGGCAGCAAGGGCCTCGGCGTGCAGGAGGCCGCGCGCCGCCAGCTCGCGCAGGGCCGCGGTGAGGGCGGGCACTCCGGCGCTGGTGGCCAGGTTGACGAGCAGAGTAGCGGTGGCCGCCTCGTGCGCGAGCACCCGTAGCGCGGCCTGGCGGAGCTCGCCGATGACCTGGCCCGACGCGGGAGCGCGGCGCAGGGCCTGGACCACCAGCAGGAGGGGGAGCCGCTTGGGCCGCAGCGCATCGAGGGCCTGCTCGAAGGCCGCGACATCCCCGGCCTCCGCCCGCAGCAGCACCACCGCCACCGCGGCCTTTACTTCATCGGTGAAGGGCGAGTCGAGCCGGCGCAGGCAGGCCGCCAGCAGCACCCGCCCGCGGTCACGCAGCTGCAGATCGGGAACCCGGCGCAAGAGCTCCAGGCGCACCTCGGGCTCCGGGCGCGCCAGGATCTGCGCGAGCAGCGCGGCCAGGCGCGGCTCCGAGGTAGCGGACAGCCGCGCGGCCGGGATGTCGGCCAGGCGGGAGGCGAGCAGCCAGTCGGGATCGGCGGCGGCGCGGTGGAGCACGGCCCAGGTCTCGTCGCGCTCCAGGTGATCCCACAGCGCTCGCAGCAGCGCCACCCGGACGTCGCGGTGCAGCGTCGGCTTGTCGAAGCTGAGAAGCAGGGTATAAGCGGCCTCGCTGCGCAGCTCGCCGAGCAGGCGCAGCACCTCTTTGGCCACGGTCACCTTGCGCAGCGGCACCGCGCTCAGGAGCTCCACGACGCGCGCCGGCTGCATGTCGCACAGGGCCCGGCGCAGGGCGTACACGGCGAAGCGCGACCGCGCGTCCTGCAGGCAGAGAAGGAGCTGCGGCACCCCCTGGCCGGCATCGAGGAGCGCCAGGCTGCGGATCGCCTTCTCGGCCACCGCAGCGCGCGGGTCATCGGTCAAAATGCACAGCGGCTCAGCGGCGGCGAAGGCGAGCCGGGGCAGCCGCAAGAGCGCCCAGAAGACGGTCGGCGTGTCGCGCTGCGGGTCGCGGACGAGCCGCTGCAGGGTCGCGCTGAAGGTGCGCTGCTGGTCGCTGCTCCAGCGGAAGAAGCCGTCGGTGAACGGCAGCACCCAGCGCGTCTTGCCGGTGGCGAAGCGTCCGCTCACCACCTCTTCGCCGAGCAGCGGCGTGAGCAGCTCTTGCCGGTGGCGGTGGACGTAGCGCCACAGCGGCGCGATGCAGAAGTAGCTGCGATCGGCCTTGAGCAGCCGCGGCACCAGGCGCACGAACAGCGCCCGGTGGCGATAGCGCAGCGCCGAAAGGAGCTCCGCCGCCAGCCCCAGCGAGTCGGTGCGCAGCAGCACTTCTTCGACCGCCTCGGCGACGCTCGGCGGCAGCTCGCTGAGCGTGCCCAGGAGCGGCGGCAAGAGGTTCTCCCAGCCGCGCTTGCGCCAGCGCTTCACCGTCGGCCCGGCGATCGCCAGCGCGCGCTCACGGGCGTGCTCGTGAAGGAGCACCAGCAGGGCCAGGCTGGTGCTCGGGTTGATCGTGTCCGCGATGACCTGCTCGGCCAGCTGGATGAGCCCGGGCACGAGCGCGAGCCGCTTGCCCAGGCTGGCCAGCAGCGCCACCAGATAGCCCTGCCGCTCGCGCACCGCCCACGCCTGCGCGACCTGCAGCAGCGGCTCGCCGAGCACTGCGACCTCGGCGTCACTCAGCCGCTCGCCCAGGCGCGGCGAGTACAGGGTGCCGCGCTCCTTGATCAGCGTGGTCAGCCACTGGCTGCCCGCCGCGCCGTCGAGCCGGAACAGCTTGACGAGTATCCGCTCCATCGCCTGCGCCGTCACCGGCGACAGGTCGGCGGCATCGAGCGCATCGCGCAGGAGCGTCCCGAAATCGGTCCAGTGCTTCTTTTGCCACAGCGCCCGCGGCCAGGTATCCAGGGCCTCGAACAGCTTGAGCCGTACCGGGTCCTGCTCGTGCTTGCGCGCCTTGGCCAGGCGCAGCGCCTCGTCGATGAGCTCGGGACGAGCCGGCCACCGCCCGGGGATCCGCAGGAGGATGCCGAGCGCCGCGCCGCGGGTGTCGGCGTCCGGGTGACCCAGGTACGGCTGCAGCTGCTCGCGCGCCTGCTCCCACGGCAGATAGAGGCTGTAGGCGAGGCGCGGCAGCGGCCGGGTCTGCAGCTGGGGGACCTCGCGCAGGTGCCGCGTGGCCGCGCGCTCCTGCAGGTCGGGCGGCAGCTGCTCGATGAGGTCAGGGGGGACGACGCCGTCGCTGTCGCGGGCGGCGTGCGACCAGGCCGCGTACGCCGCCTCACGCTGCTGCGAGAGCTCGGCCGGCACCCAGTCCGCGCTCAGGTCGGCAAGGAGGGACGGCCCCCAGCTCGGCGCGGCGGTCAGGTCGTGCAGCCAGGCGCGCAGGAGCACGGCCTTGTCGGCGGCAGGCAGGTCCCGCCAAAGAGGAAGCGGATCGCCGAGCGCCAGCCGGTCGTGCCGGATCAGCTGCGCCAGCTCGTGGACGCCGAGCTTGCGCGCCACCGCCTGGAACGCCCCGGGCGCAAACCGATAGCGGTGGGCAAGCCCGAGCGCCAGCGCCTGACTCGGGCAGCGGGCGATGAGCCGCGCCATCACCAGGGGCGCCACCGTCAGCTGCTGGCCGAGCAGCTGCGCGACCACGGCGCAGGTCTCCACCGGCGCCGCAGCGGCAAGGTCGGGCAGCGAGCCGGCGAGCACCCACTGGAGCTGCGCGTCGGGCGGACCTTCGTGCAGCCTCTCGGTGAGCAGGCGGCAGAAGCGGGCCGGCGCCAACATCCGCAGGCGCCGCCAGAAGAGGTAACTCGGGCGGAGCAGCGCGACCGGCAGCAGCTTCACCAAGAGCGCCGGGGAAGCCAGCGGCACCAGGTCGGCCAGGCGCGAGTCCTCGGCGCGGCCAGCGAGCCAGGTGAGGAACGTATCGATCGGCTGCAGGCGGCGGCGGCGGCGCAGCGCCACCAGGAGCTGCAGGTGCTGGCGTACCGCGTAGGTCTGCTGTAAGGCGCTCACCGCCTGGGCATCGTCGCAGATCACGGCCACCAGCTTGCGCGCCGCGCCGCGGATGAGGCGCGACGGGTCGCCGAGCGCCGCCAGCACCCGCGTCCCATCGCGGCTGGTGAAGCAGCTCTTGAGGACCAGGCGCCGCTCGAAGACCTCGCCGCGCCACAGCTCGTCGAGCAGCGCCGCGGCCTTCTTGTCGCTGAGCGCGGCGCGGCCGAGAGCCACCATGCGCGCCACCCGGCCGTCGTGCGACAGCGCGCGAAGCTCGGTCAGCACAGACGCGGCGTTTCCCATGTGCCTAGAACCCGAACCGCAGCGACTTGGCGAAGGTACGCAAGAACGACAAGGTATCCTGCCAATAAACTATCAGATAGATGAAGACAACTGCAGCGCCCAGGAGGAACTCGCCGATGCGGCGCAGCCGGGCCCGGGCCAGCGGATCCGCCTGGGAGTATGGATTGCGAAAGAGGGCCGGCAGATAGCTCGGCGGCGGCGCGGTAGGCAGTACAGCGCCGGCGCTGTCCAGCTGGAGGGTCGGTCCGCCCGCGGACACCGGCATCGGCTGCGGCGACAGCGCCGGGATCGGGCGCAGACCGTGGCCGGCGAGGCGCAGATCCTGGATGACCTCGCGCATGGACTGCTGACGCAGCTCGGGCCGCCGCGCCATCATCCGGCGGACCGCTCGCGCGAGCTGCGGTGGGACTCCGTAGGTCTGCAGCTCCGGTGGCGGTACATCCTGCGCGTGGAGCATGATCCAGTCATGGGCGCTGCTCGCACAGTAGGGTCGCACGCCGGCCAGGAGCTCGAAGATGATGACTCCGAGAGAGTCGCCCGAGCCGCTCCGGACCGTCCGCTCCGTCCGGAGTCCGTC
>DAOMZC010000328.1:0-6910 GCA_035437965.1 Pseudomonadota bacterium | reverse complement strand
CTCGAAGAGGCGGCTCGGGCCGAAGTACTCGCCGGCGCTCGCGGCGGGGTCGGTGGCGGCGCGCAGGGTGGGCAGGGCGCCGTCGGCGGGCTTCATCGCGAAGTAGGGGTTGAAGAACCGCGCCGCGCCGGCGGTGCGCTGCAGGTCGGTCGCGGTCCAGCCGGGGTGGGCGGCGGTGACCAGCACCGCGGCGCCGGCCGCGCGTAGGCGGCGCTGCAGCTCCAGGGCGAACAGGAGGTTGGCGAGCTTGCTCTGCGCGTAGGCGCGCCAGGGGCTGTAGCCGCGGCCTTCGAAGTTGAGGTCGGCGAAGTCGATGTGCCCCATGTGGTGGGCGCCGCTGGAGACGACCACCACGCGCGCGCCGGGGGTGCGGCGGAGGAGCGGCAGCAGGTGCGCGGTGAGGGCGAAGTGGCCCAGGTGGTTGGTGCCGAGCTGCAGCTCGAAGCCCTGCTTGGTCTGGCTCTTGGGCGGCACCATGACGCCGGCGTTGTTGATGAGGAGGTCGAGGCGATCGTGCTCGGCGGCGAAGCGCTCGGCGAAGCGGGCGACGGACTCGAGGTCGGACAGATCCAGCGGCTGCGCCTGGACGTTGCCGCTCGGCTGCTCGGCCTGGATGCGCGCCGCGGCGGCGCTGGCCTTGGCGAGGTCGCGGCAGGCGAGGATGACCCAGGCCCCTTTACGCGCCAGGGCGCGGGCGGTCTCGTAGCCAATGCCGGTGTTGGCTCCGGTGACGATGGCGATGCGGCCGGACTGGTCGGGAATCGAGTCGAAGTTCCATGCGCTCATGAGCGGCTCCTGAGATCAATTGCCGGATCAGGTGACTTACCTGATCGCAAGATCGGCTGAATTGGTGATCGAAAAGCTGGTTGGGCTGCCAGTGATGTGATCGATTACGAATGCAAGGTTTACAACTACTACACAGTTTGTCAAGTGCGCCAAATCTGACCAGCCGAGCTTTTCAGCCCAGGCGAGCGTCGCCCTGCTAGGCTGGCCGCGACTGCCTGACCCAGGCCCACGGAGGAAGCCATGCGCGGTGCGCTCGTTGTCGCTCTCTTGGCCGGCTGCGCGCCGGGTTCGTTCGGCGCCCAGGCCACCGAGATCGGCGTGCTGCCGCAGTCGCCGACGATCCAGGGGCGCGACGGCGGCCCGAGCGGGGTGGTCTGGGGCCACTCGGTGTGGACGTTCGGCGACACGGTGCTCGACCTGAGCGATGCCGAGGGCACTAACTGGCACCATAACTCGTTCTCGATCACCGACGATCGCCAGGCCGGCGATGGGATCTCTGGATTTACCGAGCGGCTCGATGGCGCGGGCGCGCCGCGCTACCTGCTGGCGCCGACTGCCGAGGAGGCGGTGTTCAACGCCGAGCACCGCGGCGACCCGTGCAAGGTCACCCCCTGCGGGGCGCGCTGGGCGGTGTGGCCGGGGCCGCCGATCTGGGACGCCGCGCGCAGCCGGGCGCTCGTGTTCTATGGGCTCATCTACGGGGAGCCGGGCGATTTCAACTTCCGCGGGGTCGGTCAGTCGGTGGCCGTGTGGAGCGACTTCGCCGCCGAGCCGCAGCGCCCGGTGGTCTCCCCGGGCGCCGAGCACCCGACGGTGCTGTTTCCCACCGGCGAGCCGCCATGGGGGACGGCGGCGCTCATCGACGGCGACCAGCTGTACGCCTTCGCCTGCGACTCGGACGGCAACGGGCTGGCGCCGCCGTGCTACCTGGCCCGGGTCGAGCCGGCGCGCGTGCTCGAGCGCAGCGCCTGGCGATCGTGGGATGGCGCCGGCTTTTCCGCCGGCGGCAAGCAGGCGCTGTTCACCGGCGCGCCCAGCATAACCGTCGCCCGCAGCCGTCACCTCGGGCTGTGGGCGGCGATCTACTGCGAGCCGCTGTCTAACCGCGTCGTCCTCCGCACCGCCGCCGAGCTCACCGGCCCGTGGTCGGACGCCCGGCTCCTGTTCGAAGCAAGCAAGGAGCCGGCCGGCGCCTACGACGCCAACTGGCACCCAGAGTACGATGATTCCGACGAAGGGAACACTCTGTACGTGACGTTCAGCCGCTCGAATCACAAGGGCTGGTTCGGCTCCGAGTTCGCCCTGGTGAAGGTCGTTCTCCCGTAGGTGCGCGCCGGTCGCGCCGGTTCTGCGGTGCCGATTTTCCTGCCCACGGCCCCGGCCCGCCGCGCTATGTTGGGCGCCGAAAGGGGTCCTCGCTGATGATCGTCACCAACTCGCCGCACGTCCGGGTCAGCCACCTCGCGCCGCGCGCCCGCAACATCCCCGACATGCTCCGCCTGCGGGCGCTGCGCAACGGGGCGCAGCCGGCGCTGTACTACCGGCAGGACGAGCGCTGGGAGCACCTCACCTGGGCCGAGTTCCACCGCCGGACGACCCAGGTGGCGCGCGGGCTGCGCGAGCTTGGCCTCGAGCGGGGCGAACGGCTGGCGATCGTCGGTCCGACCCAGGTGCCGTGGACGGTCTACGATCAAGGGGCGCAGCTGGCCGGGCTCGTGCCGCTCGGGATCTACCCGCAGCAGACCGTGGAGCAGATCCGCTACCTCCTTGAGCACAGCGGCGCCCGGGTGATCTTCGTCGGCGATGCCGAGGAGCTCACCCAGGTGCTGGCCGCCTGCCGCGAGCTGCCGCAGGTGGTCGCGATCGTGCCGTGGACGCAGGAGCTTTATGAGAGCGCGCGCGAGCGCGACCCGCGCGTCACCTCGCCGCAGCGCTTCGCCGGCGCGGCGCTGTCGGCGGCCGAGGTGGAGGAGCTGCTCGCCGCCATCGATCCGACGGACACCGCGCTCCTCATCTACACCTCGGGCACCACCGGTCCGCCCAAGGGGGCGATGCTCACCCACCGCAACGTCCTGTCCATGCTCTCGTGTGAAGAGGTGATGCAGGACTACTACGAAGACGATGTCACGATGAGCTTCCTGCCGATGGCGCACGTGGCCGAGCGCGTGCTGTCAAACTACGGCCGGATCAGCGGCGGCATCGCCACCGCGTTTGCCAGCAGCGTCGGCGCCGTGCTGACCGAGATCCGCGAGATCGCGCCGATGGTGTTCGGCTCGGTGCCGCGCCTGTTCGAGAAGGCGTACTCGAAGATCCACGGTGAGATCGAGCGCAAGCCCAAGGCCGTGCAGCGCCTGTTTGCCTGGGCCAAGAAGGTCGGCTGGGAGCACGCCCAGCACGTCATCGCCGATCGTCCGGTGCCACCCTTATTGCGGCTGCAGTATGCCCTGGCGAACCGGCTGGTGTTCGCCAAGATAAAAGCCGCCTTCGGCGGCCGGATTCGCTACTTCATCGTCGGGGCGGCGCCCACTCCGCGGCCGGTGCTGGAGTTCTTCTGGTCCGCCGGCATGCCGATCTTCGAGCTGTACGGAATGACCGAAGCGACCACCATCACGCACCTGAACCGCCCGACCGCGGTGCGCCTGGGAACTGTCGGCCGGGCGATGCAGGGCCTTTCGCACCGGGTGGCCGAAGACGGCGAGATCCTCGTGCGCAGCCCGTGGGTGTTCAAGGGCTACTTCAGAAACCCCGCGGCCACTGCCGACATCATCAAAGACGGCTGGCTGCACACCGGCGATGTCGGGACCGTCGACAGCGATGGGTATGTGCGCATCACCGATCGCAAGAAGCACCTCATCATCACCGCCGGCGGCAAGAACTTGTCGCCGGGAAACATCGAGGCCGCGGTGAAGGGCGAGGACCCGCTGATCAGCCAGGTGGTCCCGCACGGCGACGGCCGGCCCTACGTCTCGGCGATCATCGCCCCGAGTCCGCTGGAGACTCTGGAGTGGGGCGTCCGGCACGGCATCCTGACCGCGCAGGAGCTGGCCGACCGCACCCAGGAGCTGGTCAAAAATCCCTCCGGTCGCACCGAGGCGCTCAACCGGGCGATGGCGCAGGTGGTCGCCAATCCCGAGTTCCAGCAGCGCTTCATCGAGGCGACGCGGCGCGGCAACCAGCGCCTGGCGCACGTCGAGCAGGTGCGGCGCGTGCTGCTCCTCGACCGCGATCTCAGCCAGGAGCACGGCGAGCTTACCCCGAGCATGAAGGTGAAGCGCAAGGAGGTCGAGCGGATGTACGCGCCGCTCCTCGATCGGCTCTACTCCGATGACCGCTTCGGACTGAGCGTGTGAGCAGCGGCCGGCTCGCGACCGCGCTGCTCAGCCGGCGGGCGGGGGGAAGCCGGGCACCAGCATGGCGACCATGCGGCGCGGACTGCGGATCTCCTGCGCGGTCATGAAGCGCTGCGCCTGGGCGCGCAGCTCGGTGGCCTCGCTGGACTCGGCGGGCAGGAGGTCGGCCAGGCGCCAGCGCGCCGCCGCGGCGTGCAGCGCCATCTGGTTGCGGTCGCAGTCGGCCACGGTGGCGCGCAAGAGCTGCACCGCGCCGGCGCGATCGCCGCGGCAGCTCGCCCGGCCGGCGCGCAGCAGCATGCAGAGAACGGAGCCCCACGCCATGCGCTCCGCTTCGAGCTTCTCGATCATGGAGTCGACATACTTGAGCAGCGCCGCCGGCTCGCCGTGGGCCACCATGGCCAGCGCGGCGCGACCGCGCAGGTGCAGCGCCTCGATACGCACCAGCTGAACCCGCACATGCAGCGAGCGCTTGAGCACCGCCCACTTCTGCTCCAAGAGCTCCCAGGCGCGGTGGGCGTCGCCTTGATACAGCGCGAGCTGCACGTTGCCGAGCAGGAACTGATAGTGCTGAATATGGAAGCCGTGGCTTGACCACTCGGCGAGTCCTTCGTCGAGGGCGCGCTTGGCTCCGTGCGGATCATCGGCGGCCAGCCAGGCGATGTTGTAGCGCAGCCGGACATCGGTGGCGGTGTACAGGTTGCCGGTCTCGTGGGCATCGGTGAGCACGGCGCGCACCCGCTGCTGCAGCTCCTTGAGCTCGCCCAGATACATGAGCGAACCGATCGCGAAACGGTGCGCCAGGGCCCACTCCCAGGCGACGCCGGTGCAGCGCTCAAGCAGGACGCTCTGCGCCTGCTCCTGCATCTCCAGGGCCCGCCGCCACTCGCCGCGCAGGAAGTACGCAGCCCCGGTAAACAGGGCCACGAGCCCGGTGATGTGAGAGTCGTTTACCTGCTCGGCCAGACCCTGCGCCGCCGCCACCAGCTCGTCCACTGCCTGCTGACTCGGGCCGCCTTCGGTCGACCGGAACGCCAGCTCCAGCGTCAGCGCGCGCGTCACTCTGTAAGGCTCGCCCGCCTCCAGAGCGAGCAGCAGGTGGAGAGTCTGAAAGTCCGCGGTGCGGATCGGGTCGACCATGCCGAGCCCGCGCCCGACCGCCCAGCAGACATCGATGCGCAGCAGCTGCTCGACCGGAATCTGCTGCGCGGTGCGCGGGATGAACTGCAGGCCGCGCAGCTTGAGCCGGGTGCGCCGCCAGTAAAGCGACGCCACCACCCGCGCCGTGGTGCTTCCCAGCTTGAGCCCGACGGCGGCCAGGACCTGGTTCAAGACCCGCAGGCCTTCTTCGATATGGCCGCTGATCAGAAACTGATCGGCGGCGCGCCGCTGCAGGTCGCAGGCTTCCTGCGGGCCGGCGTCCGCGGCCGCGGCAAGAAATACCGGCGCCGCTTCCGCTCCGCGGTTGGCGTTGGTCAGCGCGCTGCCCAGCTTGGCGAGAAGCAGGCAGCGCGCCGCGCCGCTCGGCGGGTGCAGCTCCAGCGCCTGCCGGTACAGGCTGGCGGCGCGGGCAAACGCGAGCGCCGCGGCGGCCTGGTCGGCGGCGCGGACCGCGTAGCCTGCGGCGCGCTCCGGCTGGCCCGCCTCCTGCCAGTGGATGACCAGGGCCTCCTGATCGACGGCTCCCGCGCCCTCCAAGGCGACGGCGAGGCGGTTGTGCCAGGCGGTGCACGCGTCCTTGGGCAGGTTGGCGAGGATCGACTCGCGCACCCGGTCGTGATAAGCGACGATCGAGTCCTTCTGCCGCGCCCCGGCGGTGCGCACCAGGTGGGCGGCGCGCAGCTGCGCGGTGAGGGCGTCGAACTGCTCGGGACTGACCGCCGCGGCGTGGGCGATGATCTCCTGCGCGACGGGAGCGCCGGCCACCGCCACCGCCTCCAGCAGCTGCCGCGCCGGCGGGTCGAGCTGCTGCACCCGCGCCCACAGCGCGTCATCGAGCCGCAGCGACGCGCTCTGCTGCCCGGGGAGGCGCCGCTGGCGCACCAGCTCATCGATGAACAGCGGGTGCCCCTTGGCCTCCTGGGCAATGACCGCCGCGACCTCCGCGCCCTCCTCGGCAGAGGCGGCCAGCAGTAGCTGCACCAGCTCGCGCGCCTCAGCGGCCGGGAGCTTGCCGATGAGCAGGCTGCGCACATCGCCGGGCAGCCGCGACCGGGTGAGCGGGCTGTCACGCTCAAGGACCTCCGAGCTCTGGCGCACCGTGGTCAGAAGGAGGAGCGGCGGCGGCTCCGGCAGGCGCAAGAGCTCACTCAGCAGGACGAAGCTGTCGGTGTCGGCCCACTGCAGATCATCGATCATCAGCACCAGCGGCGCCCGCTGGGCGATGCCGCGCAGGAGCTCGCGCAGCGCCAGGAAGGCGCGGGTCCGCAGCACCACCGGATCCTCGGGCGCCGCCAGCGCCGTCGGGGTGAGCGCCGCCATCGGCTCCAGGACCGGAAACAGCTTGGCCAGGAGCTGCAGGTTGCGCGGCAGCAGCGCCTTCGCTTCCGCCTCGGGCAGCTGGGCGAGGTAGCGGCTCAGCTGATCGACAACGCCGTCTATCGCCTTGTACGGAAGCAGCTCGCGCTCGTAGCAGCGGCCAAACAGAACGACGGTCTCGGGCACCGCGCGGGAGATCGTCTCCAGGAAGTGCCGGACGAGGAAGCTCTTGCCCACTCCCGACTCGCCGTGCACCTGGATCGTCACCGTCTGGCCGCGGCGGCTGTCGGCGAAAG
>DAOMZC010000327.1:0-6925 GCA_035437965.1 Pseudomonadota bacterium | reverse complement strand
AAGACACGTTCTGGGCGGTCCTGTTCGGCGCCGGAGACTGGCGGACGCCGACCGAGCAGCGCCCGGCGCCGCCGGCGCTCGCGGTCGGCGCCGAGCTCGCGCTGGCCGGCGCGCTGCGCGCCGTGGTGCTGGCGGTGTCTCCCATCTCGCCGCGGCTTCTGCGGATCCGGTTCTCGCTGCGCGGGGCGGCGCTGTGGGCGGCGCTGTACGCCCACGGCAAGCCGATCCAGTATTCCTACCTGCGGCAGGAGGTCGCGCTGTGGTCGGTGCAGACCGTCTACGCCGGCCGGCCGTGGGCGGTCGAGCTACCTTCGGCGGGCCGGCCGCTGAGCTGGGAGATCCTGACCCGGCTGCGCCAGTCCGGGGTGGAGCTCGCCTGGCTGACCCACGCCGCGGGCCTCAGCAGCACCGGGGAGCCGGCGCTCGATGCCGCCCTGCCGCTGCCCGAGCGCTACGAGATTCCCGACACCACCGCGCTGCTCATCGAGCGCACCCGCCGCCGCGGCGGCCGGGTGATCGCTGTAGGAACGACTGTCGTGCGAGCCCTTGAAGGAGCGGCGCGCGCCGCCGAGATGAGCGGCGCGCCCGGAGTCCGGCTGGCGCAGCGCGGCGTGACCGACTTGATTCTTGCGCCGGACAGCCGCCTGCGGGTTGTCGATGGAATCTTGACCGGAATTCACAGCCCGGGCGAGAGCCACTTTCAGCTGCTCGCCGCGTTCTGTCCGCTCGACCTGCTCCGCAACAGCTGGGAGCACGCCGCGCGCACCGGCTACCTCTGCCACGAGTTCGGCGACCTGAGTCTTATCGCGCCGAAGCTCGCTCCCGAGCTTGGCTACTTACCAGCGCGGTAGGTGTTCCACATGGAGTCCATCCGCGCGTCCTGCGCCGCAGTGAAGGTATTCATGCAGGCGTCATCGGTGTAGTCCATGAAGTTGTAGATCGGGTCAGCGCCGGTCCCCGAGCAGGTGTCGCGTCCGGCCGGGCAGCCGAAGGCGGCGGACTTCTCGGAGGGAGTGTCGGAGACGCCGTCACCGGTCTTCTGGCAGCCGCCCTGGAACGTGTGGTAAAGGCCCATCCAGTGACCGACCTCGTGGGTCGCGGTGTCGCCCAGGTTGTAGGGCGCCGCCGAGCCGCCGGGCACCGAGGAGTACAGGATGATGACGCCGTCATCCTTGGGATTGCTGGCGTAGCTGGAGGGGAAGGTCGCCCAGCCGAGCAGGCCGCCGCCCAGGTTGGCGGTGTAGATGTTGAGGTCCTTGGCGGTGCCCTTGCGCAGCGCGGTCTTCAGCTGCGTCTCGGCGGTGCTGCCGCTGCCCACGTTGTACCAGGCGGAGTTGGTGGTGCGATCGGTGCTGACCCGGTTGAACTGCCAGCCGGTGCTGGCGTAGGCAGCGTTGAGGACGTTCATCTGGTCCTGGATCATCTGATCGGTGATGTCACCGTTGGCGATGCCAGTTCCGTTGTTGATGACGTGGAAGTACACATTGATGGTGCCGCCCGTGACGGCCGCGGCCAGGGTGGTCCGCTGCGCCATCACGCTGTTCACTTCGCTGTCGACTGCCGCCCTCTGCGCATCAGAGAGGTCCTTCTGCGAGCAGCGGATGAGGCCCGAGGGGGCGCGGATCTCGCTGCTGTCCTGGACGACCTCGTCCACGTTGAACTGCTCACCTTCACCACAGCCGAAGCCGGTCGTGGCAACGGCAAGAGCGAAAGTGGTGCCCAGAAGAGAGCCAAGGCGGCGGTTCTTAAGACAGTTCATTATGACATCCCCCAATTGGTTGCTGCGGTCGTTGTCTCAGTTGCTCGCACTGCAGATTATTCGGCGCCGCAAAGGAATAGTAAACAGCCTCGTGAGAAGCTGTGTGATTAGTCGGAATTAGGAGTTTGTGTGAGCGCGCGAGCGGCGCCCGGAGTGATCAAGATCACGCTAGCTGAACGCTAGCTACGAAGGCGCGGCAGGAGCTCTTGCAGCTTGTCCTTGAGCCGCGCCGCCACCAGATCCTGCACCGCGAACTTCTCCTTGGCGGTGGCGATCGGCGCGATGAGCGTCACCGTGTCCAGGATCGTCGCGGTGGTGAGATTGGTGAAGCGCGCGGTGACCTTGAGCTGGCTGTCGACGCGCTGGAAGGTTCCCTGCACGACCACCTCGGCGCCCAGGACCTTGCCGAGCTGCGCCGCCGAGGACTTGTCGATGTAGTCGCTCTGGCTGCGCTGCAGCTCGGGAAGGTTCTGCTCATCGAACTGGTTGCGCTCCAAGAGCACGATCCGCCCATTGCCGGGGCCTTGCAGAGCCTGCAGCTCGACGATCGCTTGCTCGGCCAGTCCCTCGGTAAAGAAGTTCAGGTCCTTGTCGCCGCTGAGGTTTTTGAACCGCAGCACCGCCACGCGCACCGGACCGGTTGGGCGCGGCGCCGGCGCGGTCGGGCGTGGTCGCGCTGACTTGTCTGGCTTGTCCGGCGCCTCCGGGCCGGGGTCCGGCGGCGCGGCGCCCGCGGCCTGCCCATCGTAGCCGGTGAGTACGTGGTGCAGCCCCTTTTCGCGCGCCTTGCCCGACAGCACGATCGCCAGCACCACCGAGCCGAGCAGCCCCAGCCCTCCGGCGAGCAGCAGCACCGGCAAGTTCGGCTTCACCCGCGGCGGCGGGCCGAGCGGCGAGGTCGTCTGGCCGCCGAGCGGCGCCGTGATCCGGGTCAGGATCTGGGCCGCGGTGCTCGCCACTTCGGCGGCGGTCTGGACGCGCTCGTCGCGATTTTTCTGCGTCATGCGCTCGATCAGCCGGCCGAGCTCGGGCGGTACGTCGCGGGTCTCCTTGGTCAGATCGGGCAGCGGCTCGCTGAGCTGCTTCATTGCCACGCCCACCGCGCTCGGCGCCGTAAACGGAGGCCGCCCGGTGAGCAGGTGGAAGGCGGACAGACCGAGCGCATAGATATCGGCGCGGGCATCGGCGGGCTGACCATTGAGGACTTCGGGAGCCATGTAGCTCAGCGTGCCGAGCGCCGCCTGGGCCGCGGTCAGCTCCTCGGTGGCCTGGGTCAGCCGGGCGATGCCGAAGTCGACGATCTTAAGTCCTTGCTTGGGGTCCAGGATCAGGTTGGCCGGCTTGATGTCGCGATGGACGATCCCGACCTCGTGCGCCGCCGCCAGACCCTGGGCCGCCTGGACGAGCAGCTCCAGGACCTGCGCCGCCGGCAGCGGTCCGCGCTCCTTGACCAGCGCGGCCAGCGACAGGCCATCGATGAGCTCCATCACGAAGTAGGGATTCCCGCGCTCGTCGGCGCCCGAGTCATAGACCTGGACGATGTGCGGGTGGGACAGCTTGGCGATGGCCCGCGCCTCGCGCTGGAAGCGCGCCAGGTACTCCGGGCTGGACTCCAGGATCACCTTGATGGCGACCGTACGCTCAAGGGCCGGGTCGTGGGCGCGGTAGACCGCCCCCATGCCGCCCAGCCCCAGGAGCTGGAGGTCGGTGTAGCGGCCTAGTTGGGTGAGCGGGGGCGCGGTTACTTCCATACGATGCCTCACTTGGTCCGTCGCCGTGGGAGGTTCCTTGCGACGCTCGGCAGAGTCTAGCATGGGCGCCCCACCTGTGCGCTACGGCTCACCGGCCGCCTGTCCAGCCAGAGCTCAGCTAGGAATGTTACGAGGCTCAGCGCCTCAGGCTTTTTGTGTGGCGTGCGCCGGAGCCCACTGTGCCCTTTGCGCACGAAGCGCAAAGTTCGCGTCGCGCGCTTGCGAAAAACGACATTTTCGAGGCTCAAAATCCGGCCGGCTGGGCAGCTTGCGCCAAGGGCTCGTCGATGGGTCGGCGGATCGTGCAGAAGTGGCCGTCGCCAGACCGTTTTGGCGCGCGTTCCGGTCGCTTGCTGGCATGGATCATGAACAGGTCATGGTTGCTCACGATTCATCGAGCTCGTATCCATCCGGAAGTACTCGGGTTTTTTCACCGCAGCCGAACCGGAGCGCTCGGCTGCTCAACCAAAGACGGTTCCCGAAAGGAACCGAAAAACTTTCACCTGAGGAGACAGCCATGCACTCGAACAATCAAGGATCCCGCGACGAGAGGAACTATGGCCAGAGCGACCGGCACGGCATGTCCGGGCGCGGCAGTCGCGAGGACTGGCAGGATCGCTCGATGAGCGGCCGTCATGAGCAGGATGAGTTCAGCAGCGACCGCGGGCGCTCGAGCTGGGATCGCGGCAACCAGGACCGTTTCGGCGACCGGGATCGGTCGATGAACCAGGGGAGCCAGTGGAACCAGGGTAACCAGGGCTATCAAGGGAGCCAGGGCTATCAAGGGAACCAGGGCTACCAAGGGAACCAGGGCTATCAAGGCAGCCAGGGCTATCAAGGCAGCCAGGGGAACCAGGGCTATCAAGGCAGCCAGGGGAACCAGGGCTACGGCCAGGACATGGGCAGCCAGAGCCACGGTCACCAGGGCAGCTGGAACCAGGGCTACGGGAGCCAGGGAATGGGCAGCCAGGGCTACGGAAGCCAGGGGATGGGCAGCCAGGGCTACGGCGGCCAGGGCTACGGCGGCCAGGGCAGCTGGAACCAGGGCTACGGGAGCCAGGGAATGGGCAGCCAGGGCTACGGAAGCCAGGGGATGGGAAGCCAGGGCTACGGCGGCCATCAGGGCTACGGAAGCCAGGGCTACGGCGGCCATCAAGGCTACGGCGGCCATCAGGGCTACGGCAGCCAGGGCTACGGCAGCCAGGGAATGGGCACCCAGGGGAGCCAGGGCTACCAGGGAATGAGCGGCCAGGGCTACGGCACCTCCGACCGTCCGTGGGGTCAGGGTCAGTCCGATCGCAGCTCCGACTTCTCGCGCAGCGACTTCCGCGGCGAGCTCCGTCACGAAGGCCGCAACCTCAGCGGCAACTACCAGCAGAACCAGAGCTTCAACCAGGGCGGCCAGCGCGGCTTTGAGAGCAACCAGCGGCCGTTCATGGGCAAGGGCCCCAAGGGCTACACCCGCTCCGACGACCGGATCCGCGAAGAGATCTGCGAGCTCCTGTCCGAAGGCCACATCGACGCCAGCGAGATCGAGGTCAAGGTCCAGGACGGCGAAGTGACCCTCACCGGCAACGTGAACGACCGTCGCATCAAGCGCATGGCGGAAGAGATCGTCGAAGGCGCCCGCGGCGTCAAGGACATCCAGAATCAGCTCAAGGTCCAGGGCTCGGAGTCGCGCGGCTCGCAGTCGCAGCGCAACGAGGGCTCGCAGCGGACCGAGGGCGCGCAGAAGTCCGAAGGCGCGCTGAAGTCTGACCCGCTCAGCGGCCTGACCGCCGGCACCAACGGCGTCACCGGCCGTGAGTCGAGCACCGCGAGCAAGCGCCAGAGCGTGTAAGCGGTAGCTGGTCAGAAAACCTTGCTGAAAAGCTCGGCCGGCTCGCGCAGCGAGAAGACGGCCGGGCTTTTTGGCGCGACAAGAATAAGAGACTGAATCTACAGATGTCTTCCCAGATCATCGGCTACGTAAGCTCGATCATTTTACTTTTGACGATCGGAAGTCAGATTCACAAGCAGTGGCAGAGCGGGACCAGCAAAGGGGTCTCGATCTGGCTATTTATCGGACAGCTTTTCGCCTCTATAGGGTTTACGACCTACAGCATCTTGATCGGCAATCCGATCTTCATCGTGACCAACGCGTGCCTGGGCGGGGCCGCCATCCTGGGGCTGGGCATAGTGCTTTACCACCGTCGGAAAAACCGCTCGCCGCGGGGCTAGGAGAGACTGCCATGGCAAACAAGTCGATCGCCAATGACTCGGGCGCTTCCTTTTCGGTCTGGATGCACACGCGCGTTCCGGGCTACAAACAGGAGCTGCCGTCTTCTTGCGAGGCCGATGTGTGCGTGATCGGGGCGGGGATCGCGGGCCTCACGACCGCGTACCTGCTGGGTCTGGAGGGCCGGCGGGTGGTGGTCATCGATGACGGCCCGATTGCCGGCGGCGAGACGAGCCGCACCACCGCCCACCTCGCCAGCGCGCAGGACGACCGCTTCACGTTCCTTCTGCGCTACCACGGCGCGGCCGGCATCAAGCTGATTGCCGAGAGCCACGCGGCGGCCATCGATCGCATCGAGTCGATCTGCAGCCGCGAGTCGATCGACTGCGACTTCCGCCGGGTCGATGGCTACCTGTTCAACCCGCCGGGCGGCTCGGCGAAGTTCCTTGAGGAAGAGCGCAAGGCGGCGCAGCGCGCGGGGCTCGCAGACGTGGAGCTTGTGGCGCGGGCGCCGCTGCCGAGCTTCGATACGGGGCCGGCGCTGCGCTTCCCGAACCAGGGCCAGTTCGATCCGCTGCGCTACGTACGCGGGCTGGCGGCGGCGATCGACAAGCAGGGAGGGCACCTGTACACGGGGGTGCGGGCGGAGAAGATCGAAGCGGGCAGTCCGGCGCGGGTGGTGACGACAGCGGGCCAGCGGATCACGGCCAAGGCGGTGGTGGTGGCGACCAACGCGCCGATCAACAGCCTGGTGGCGCTGCCGCTCAAGCAGGCGGCCTACCGGAGCTATGTCGTCGGCTTTGCGGTTCCTAAAGGTGCGATCCAGCTGGGTCTTTACTGGGATACGGAGGATCCATATCACTACGTAAGGCTGGTCGAAGAGTCGGGCGCCGGCGACGTGCTCATCGTCGGTGGTGAGGACCACAAGACGGGGCAGGACGAGCAGACCGATCCGCAGCTCCGCTTCGATCGGCTAGAGAAGTGGACGCGCGAGCGGTTCCCGATGGCGGGGGAGCTGACGCAGAAGTGGTCGGGGCAGGTGATGGAGCCGGTGGACGGGGTGGGATTCATCGGCCGCAGCCCGGGACACGATGCGAACGTGTACCTCATCACCGGGGACTCGGGGCAGGGGATGACGCACGCGACGCTGGGGGCGGTGCTGGTGACGGACCTCATCGGGGGGCGGCCGAATCCTTG
>DAOMZC010000326.1:0-6938 GCA_035437965.1 Pseudomonadota bacterium | reverse complement strand
GCCACCCCGTCCGTCGCTGATCACCACCCCGAGCCCGGTGATGGCACCGCCGCCACCGCTGAGCGCGACGACCCCCAATGGGGGCGCCGCCCCCGCCGCCGGACCGGGCGGCAACCGTCCCGAGACGCCGCCGCCGCCGCGCCTCATGACCATGGCCGACGCCGCCTATGACGTACTGCGCGGCTCGTCGGACGGTCGGCCGCTGGCCTTCCGCCAGATCGCCGAGATTGCGCTGAAGCGGCGCCTGTTGCGCGGCGAGCCGGCCGACGTGGCACGGGCGCTGCGCACGGCGCTGGTCCGCGAGCACCGCCAGCGCGACAGCGAGGGTCTGCGTCCGCGTATCCGCACCGTCGGACCGGGCCAGTACATGCTCAGCGAGCGCAAGCTCGAGCCGGAGCTTTATAACGCCGAGCGCGAGCTGCTCGATCGCCTCAACCGGACGCGCGAGGCGACCCGGGTCGCGCTGCGCCGCCGGCTGCGCGGCCTGCCCGCCGGTGCTTTCGAGCTGCTCATGCGGCTCCTGCTCGAGCGGCTGGGCATGCTGGGGGCCGAGCTCATCAAGCGCGGCGAGGGCGTGGCGTACTACTCCGGTCAGAGCCAGCGCGGCGCGCGCAGCCAGAAGGTCCTGGTCGCGGTCCGCCCCGGCGAGGCCGAGCTCACCCGCGAGGCGGTGGGCGAGCTGCGCGCCGGCGTACGCCTGCGCGGCTTCGACGAGGGGCTACTCCTGTGCGCCGGCCGCGCCAGCTCTGCGGCGATCACCGAGGCCAGCGCGGTGCCGGCCCTGGACATCTATGATCAGGACGCGCTGACCGACCTGCTCATCCGCAACCAGCTCGGCGTCCGGCGGATGCACCTGCCGATCGACTACCTGGACGCGGAGCTCCTCGGCGAGCTCTCCGAGCCGAGCTAGCCCGCCCGCCTCTCCCCGCCCAAGTCCGATCCCGCCGTGGAAGCGTACTTTCTTGGCCGCGCCGACTACGAGCCGACCTGGCAGCTGCAGGAGCGGCTGCGGCAGCGCGTGCTCGGCGGCGGCCCCGAGGTGGTGCTGCTGGTCGAGCACCCACCGGTCCTCACGCTCGGGCGCTCCGCCCTGCCCACCGACATCACCGCTGCGGCCGCGACGCTCGCAGGCAGCGGCGTCGCGGTCGTGCGCACGAGCCGCGGCGGCAAGGTGACCTACCACGGGCCGGGGCAGCTGGTGATCTACCCGATCGTCCGGCTGCGCCAGGGCGTGGTGCGCCACGTCGAGGCGCTCGCGGCGGCGGCGGTGGCGGTGGCGGCGCAGCTCGGCGTCGCCGCTGGGTTCGAGCGCGAGCGGGTGGGTGTCTTTGTCGGGGCGCGCAAGCTGGCGGCGATCGGGGTCCATGTCCAGCGGCGGGTGGCGATCCACGGCATGGCCGTAAACGTCACCGCCGAGGCCTGCGCGGCCTTCCGGCGCGGCTGGTTCCTGCCATGCGGGGAGCTCGGCGGTCAGGTGACCTGCCTCGCCGAAGAGGTCGGGCGGCCGGTCCCCTTGACCGCCATCGGACAGGCTCTGCTCACCGCGCTGTGCGACGAGCTCGGCACCACGGCTCCCGGGCTCCAACCCGCGACACCGTCGTTGCTTGCGGCCAGCCTGTTTGTAGAATAGCGTCAGCATGTCCCAGGCAGTGCGAGGTCACTGCGGACAACCATAGATGGCTGCTCATTATCAGCGTCCCGCCGAGTTAGCGGAGACGAGCGAAGAGTTCCCCCAAAATCTCGATCCGAGCCTGCGCGAGCGCCGGATCCTCGTCCTTCACAACCGCGACTTCGAGGCGAGCGGCGACGCCAACGACCTCGACGTCATCTCGCGAGCCGACGTCGAGACCTCGGCGCGCGACGTCGCCCGGGCCCTCTGCTCACGCGGCCATTTCGTCGAGGTCCAGGGCATCGACAGCAGCGACATCCATGACCTGATAAAGCAGCTCAGGCAGGATCCGCCCGACCTCGTGTTCAACCTGATCGAGTCGCTCGGCGCCGACTCCCGCCACGAGATCCTGGTGCCGAGTCTGCTCGATCTGCTCGGCGTGCCGTACACCGGCTCACCGCCGCTTACCCTCGGGCTGTGCGGGCGCAAGCAGCACACCAAGCAGATCCTCACCGGGGCCGGCATCTCGACCCCGCCGGCGGCGGTGCTGCCCGCGCAGCCGCAGCCGCGGGCGCTCGACCTGCAGGCGGTGGCGCACCTGCAATATCCGCTGTTCGTCAAGCTCGCGCAGGAGGACGCCTCGCTCGGCATCAGCGCCGCGTCGATCGTGAGCAGCGACGACGAGCTCGTCCGCCAGGTCGCGGCCCTGCGCGACAAGTACCACCAGCCGCTGCTCGTCGAGAAGTTCATCGCCGGGCGCGAGCTGCACGTGGCCCTGCTCGGCAGCGCGCCGATGCGCACCCTGCCGGTGCAGGAGCTCGATTTCTCGACGCTGCCGCCCGGCCTGCCGCACATCATCACCTACGACTCGAAGTGGAACCGTGACTCGGTCGAGTATCACACGCGCACCGAGCGCGCCGGCCCGATGCCCAAGGGCCTCCTGGAGCACGTCGAGCAGCTGGCCCACCGCTGCTTCCGCTCGCTCGAGGTGAGCGACTACGGCCGCTGCGACATCCGTCTTGCCGCCGACGGCACCCCGTATGTGATCGACGTCAACCCCAACTGCGACCTGGCCGACGGAGCCGGCTACGCGCGGGCGGGGCTGCTCGGCGGCCTGACCTACGATCTGCTGATCGAGCAGATCGCCATCTCTGCCCTCACGAGGAACGCGCATGCCCGCGCCCACCGCCCCCACGCCCATCCTGATCCGGCCGAGTGAGCCGCGCGATCGTGAGCCGCTCACCGAGCTTATAAGCAGCGTCGGGGTGTTTTCCCCGGAGGATAGCAGCTGCGCGCTGGAGCTTGTCGACAGCGCGCTCAAAGACGACACGCGCAGCGGCGACTACCGCATCCTCGTCGCTGAGTTCGCGGGGGAGCTCGCAGGCTACATCTGCTATGGGCCGACGCCGATGACCCAGAGCACCTGGGACCTGTACTGGCTGGCCACCCACCCGCGCTGGCAGCGCCGCGGGGTCGCGGCGGCGCTGTGCCAGGCGATGGAGGACGAGCTGCGCCGCGCCGGCGGCTGCCTGGTGCGCGTCGAGACCAGCAGCACCGAGGGCTACGGCGCCGCGCAGCGCTTCTACGAGAGCCACGGCTACCCGCCGGCCTGCATCGTCCCCGGCTTCTACAAGCCGGGCGACGACCTGATCATCATGTTCAAGCGGCTGTAGCCGCCGCTTCGCTACTTTCCGGCTACTTCTTCTTGCGGCCGCGGAACATGCGGTCGAACACCGAGCCCTTCTCGGACTCCTGGTGATCGCCGCCGCTGTCGGGCGCCGGTGAGTCGTCGGGCGAGCTGGTGCTGCTCTTGGGCACGCCGAGGTGCGGAGCGAGCGCCTCGACGAGCTCGCGCGCCTCGGGCGACAGGTTGCGCGGCACCTGGACCAGGACGCGGGCGATCAGATCGCCGCGCCCGCGGCCGCGGACGTTGGGCATGCCGCGCCCGCTCAGGACCTGCTTGGTCATCGGCTGGGTGCCGGGGGCGATCTCGATCGTCTCGGGGCCGTCGGGGGTCGGCACCTCCAGGCGCGCCCCGAGGGTCGCCTGGGCGAAGCTCACCGGCAGGTCGACCCACAGGTTGTCGCCGTCACGGACAAAGCGCGAGTCGGCGGCCACTCGCACGTGGACGTACAGGTCGCCGGGCTCGCCGCCGCTCTGGGTGCAGGGGTCGCCCTGGTAGCTCAGGCGAAGGCGCTGGCCATCGTCGATGCCGGCGGGGATGGTGACGTTGACGGTGGCCTTCTTGGCGACCTGGGCGGCGCCGCGGCAGTTCGGGCACTTCTCGGCGATCGTGGTGCCGGCGCCGCGGCACTGCGGGCAGGTGGTCGAGATGACGAAGAAGCCCTGCTGGTGGGCGACCTGACCGCGGCCCTGGCAGCCCTTGCAGCGCTGCGGCTGGGTCCCCGGCTTGGCGCCCGAGCCGCTGCAGGTCTCGCAGGCGGTGTGGCGCTCGATCTCGATCTCGCGCTTGACCCCCTTGGCGGCCTCCATGAACGTGATCTCCATCTCGACCTCGAGATCATCGCCGCGCTGCACCCGGCGCCCGCCGAAGCCGCCGCCGCCGCCGTTGAAGCCGCCGAAGATGTCGGCGAAGGCCGAGAAGATGTCCTCGATGCCGCCAAAGCCGGAGAAGCCGCTCTGCGCCGGGCCCTGGTGGCCGAAGCGATCGTAGAGCTTGCGCTTCTCGGCATCGGAGAGGACGCCGTAGGCCTCGGCGGCCTCCTTGAACTTCTCCTCCGCCTCGCGATCGCCGGGTCGGCGATCGGGGTGATACTCCATGGCGAGGCGGCGGTAGGATTTTTTGATCTCGGCGTCATCGGCGGTACGGGAGACGCTGAGCACTTCATAGTAGTCGCGTTTACTAGTACTCATGGGGCGGCATCATGAAACTAACCCTCTGGCGGGGAGTGTCAAGGACAGGGCTTGGCCTTAATTGGCCGTTAATTCCTCGGCAGGCCGAGTCCGAGCTGTTTGAGCAGCACTTGGTGACCGTTATCGTGAAGCTGCCAGTAGGGCAGCCGCGTCGAGCCGAGCAGCGTCGCTTCTTCGCCGCTATCCCAGCGGTAGTGAATCAGGCGATGGGGCGGCGCGGCGGCGAATTTGAAAGTAGCGCGATCGCCATCGCGGATGGTGACGGTGTAGGCGATCACCTGAATCTCCCCGGCCGGCGTCTGGTGACTGAGCGGCGCGCGCGCGCGGGTGATGGTTGCTTCCGTGAAGGCGAGCGGCCGGTGCAAGAGCCGAGCGCGAACGAGCGACGGTAGCAGCGCCACCGTGCGGCTCTCGCCGGGGGCGAGGAATTCCCGCCGCTGCGCATAGCTGCGCAGGAGCAGCGGCAGCTCGTCCTCGGCCACCGCGACCCCGGGCGGCACCGGCAGGGCGCGCTGCTCGTCGGCCTCGCCGTCGAAGTAGCTGTGGCTGGTGCTCAGCCACTGCGCCGGGCTCGTCGGACTTGCGACCTGGGGGAGGACCTGGTGGTAGACGTGGCCACACCACTCCTGGCTCGACAGGCTTAGCTTGCGCAGGGGGAATGGGCGCTCGGTTGCGGCGAAATCGAGGCGCGCAAAGACCGAGGTCATCACGCTGTAATCATAGATGCCGGTCTGGAACTTGCGGATCGCATTGAGCTTCAGCACCGGGTAGACGTCGCTCGGCGGGTGGCGCCCGGGGTCGGCCTTGACGCGCAGGCTGTCGCTGAAGTCCTCGGTGACGTAGATAAGAACCAGCGAGCCCTCGCGCGGCTGCCCGTAGCGCGGCATCGTGAGCCTGTATCCCGAGAGCTCCGCCTTGCCGTCACCCCAGCTGGCCCAGAAGTCGCCGGTCTCTGCCCGCAGCGGCCGGGTCGGGCTTATCCCTGCCGTCAGCGTCGCCGCAGTCAGAACGGCCGCGACCCTTATCGCAGCCGTGGTGCGGACCGCGGCTCGCCCGCCTAAAAATACGTCGGTGATCATGGTTCCTGAGCTCGGTCCTGATTTTGTAGGATAAGATATTTATGGTAGTGGCGATGTATCTGCGTGAAATGACACAGCTCTCGACCTTGGGTTTGGGCTCGGGATCGGTTTCAGGCTCGGCCCGTGATTCCGTCCCTGGCTCGGCTCATGGCCCGACTCATGGCTTGGGTGCTCGCCACGTGAGGAGCCGCGCCAGCGAGCGGCCCGCAAGTCCCCAAGTCAGACGATCGTCAGCTGCGCCGCCGGCCTGCGGGGTGCCCGGCTCCCGGCGGGTCGCCAGTTGCCGCCTGGGAGACAGGATCGTACAGTTTCCGGGTACCGGTGAACTTTATGCTTAAAAAAGGGCGGCCCTGTCATTCTGGCCTCTCCCAGGGAGCTCCGGGCGGCGAACCTTCATGACAAACCGGGACAAGAACATCGTCGGCGAGGTCCTTGCCAAGACCTACCGTATTGAGCGCTTCCTCGGCGTCGGAACCATCGGCACCGTCTACGTGGCCAGGCACGTGCGCAGCAACGGCCTGTACGCGGTCAAGGTGCTGCACCGCAAGCTTGCGGCCAGCCCCGAGCTCTACCAGCGGTTTCAGGATGAGGCGCGCCTCATCGCGACGCTGCGCCACCCGCACATCGCGCCGATCACCGACTTCGATCGCGATGAAAACGGGACGCCGTTTTTCGTCATGGATCTGCTGGAGGGCGAGAACCTGCAGCAGCGCCTCAAGCACAAAGAGTCGCTGCCGCTCGCCCAGGCGCTGGAGATCCTGCAGCAGGTCGGCAGCGCCCTGTCCACCGCCCACCGCAGCGGCATCGTCCATCGCAACATCAAGCCGGAGAACATCTACCTCGTTCGCCACGACCTGGGCGACCGGGTGACCGAGTCGGCGCGCGTCACCGACTTCGGTCTGGCGCGCTTCCGCCGCGCCGCGCCGGCGGGGACCCTCGATGCGGCGCACGGCGTGTCGCCCTACATGGCGCCCGAGATGCTGCAGGAGACCGCCGCCCCCATCGACGGCCGCGCCGATCAGTGGGCGCTGGCGGTGATCGGGTACCGCATGCTCTCGGGCAAGCTGCCCTTTGACGACAGCTCGCCCGAAGAGCTGCTGCGCCACATCCTCAACGATCCGCCGCGCCCGCTGAACCGCCTGATGCCGGAGCTGCCGTCGCACCTGGTCACCGCGCTGAACCGCGGCATGGCCAAGCGGCGCGAGGACCGCTACGAGACGGTGATGGACTTCGTCCGCGCGGTCACTACCAAGTCCACGGGGACCGCGCCGGCGATCCCGGTGCAGGCGGGCGAGGGCGAGACGTCGGCGCCGCAGGCCAAGGCCGCGTCTCCCTCGGGGCGGGTCGTTGCGGCCGTGCCGCCGCCGCCTTCGGGG
>DAOMZC010000325.1:0-6965 GCA_035437965.1 Pseudomonadota bacterium | reverse complement strand
CCGGCCGCTGGCGCCCCGACCGCGGCCCCCGCCCCCACGGCCGCTGGCGGTCCGATTGCGACCGCGGCACCGGCCGCCAGCAAGCCCGACGCCTGATCGACCGCAGCCCCACGCGGCGGCGACCCGAGCGGGCGCCGACCGTGAGCCGGGCTGCGCAGCAACCTGCACCGGCTGCGTCCGCGCCGGACTTGGGGCAAGAAAGTCAGCATGAAGGTCGAGATCCGATGCAGCGGCATCTGGCAGCTCAGCAGCACCATCCTCGCGACCGGCGATGGCTGCATAGTCGTCGACCCCGGCTACTTCCCGCGCGAGCTGGACGAGCTCGCAGCGCTCGCGGCGGCCCACGGCGGAGCCCGGGCAGTCGTGTTTACCCACGGCCACTGGGATCACGTGCTCGGCTGGCCGACCTTTCCGCAGGCAGCGGTCTGGGTCAGTCCTTCCCTGGCCGAGGCGATGAGCAGCCGCTCGGCGCGGGCGTGCAAGGACCTGGACGCAGCGCGCGACTTCGACGGCCGGTGGTACGTCGAGCGGCCCACCGAGCTTGATTGGCCGCCGAGCGCGCGGGTGCAGGCGCTGACCGAAGGCTGCACTCGGCGCCTCGGCGAGGTGGCGGTACAGACACTGCTCCTGCCGGGCCACAGCCCTGACGGGCTGGCGCTGCTCGTTGCCGAAGCGGGGCTGCTGCTCGTCGGCGATTACCTGTCGCCGTGTGAGATCCCGTTTGTCGAGGATGCCGGCGCCTACTGCGCGACCCTGGAGCGGCTCCTGGCGCTGCTCGGCGACGGCAACCCGGCCGCCGGCGTCGTGCAGCAGGTGATCCCCGGCCACGGACCGCCGCTGAGCGCCGCCGCGGCGCGCCAGATCGCCGCCGCCGATCTGCGCTACCTCAAGGATCTGCTCGCCCGCGCGCAGGCCGGTGACACCGCCGGCGCCCTCGCCCTGCCGCTGCCGCGCGCCGCCGCCGTCCCCGGCATGCTCGACCACCACCGCGAGAACTTCCAGGCCGTAGGTCTTATCCTCTAATACGCCCCCGCGCCACGGCTGCCCTGGATCCCGGGGCGCCTGCCGCTTGCCTGAGGTTGGCAGTTGATGCCGCCGCAGCGCGTCGTAGATGTAACTCGGCCACTTTTTAACGCGGGTTAGGTTACAATAGGTAACCTAGTTTCACTGCCTCTGCCGCGCTGACCGCAATGGGTGGGGGAGCGCGCTGTGGGGGCGGACCTGGCCCTAGGTCGAGCCTAGACACGTGGGGGCGAAATGAGTCAGCCGCGATGAGTCTTGTAGATCCGCCGGCCTACGCGAACCCCTCGCGAGCCGAAGTGCGCCGCCTGGTTGAGGCGCTGCTGGTCGCCGACAGCGACTTGAACGGTTTTGTTTACGATCACTTCCCCGAGGTACTGCAGCGGTTCCGCCCGGGACTTGCCTGGTCCGCCAAGCTCGATCTGCTGGTCGAGCATGCCGACCCGAGCGAGCTGCTGCGCCGCCTGCGCGAGCGCGGCCTGCACGGGCGGCGCCGGCGCGGCAGCGAGGCCACGGACTTCACCCAGGAGCGCGCCCGCAACAGCGAGCTCCTGGGCCGCAGTGAGCTCCTCGGCGCCCTGGTGAAGGGCTGCACCCGCGACGGCTGGCTCGTCCTCAGCGGCCCGCCCGGGGTGGGCAAGACGACGCTGCTCACTCACCTCCTGCAGCACGAAGAGGAGCGGACCGGCAAGCCGGTGCCGCATCACTTCCTGTGCCGCATCACCGCCGACACGGCGCGCCCGGGAGTGGTGCTGCGCTCGCTGTCGGCGCAGCTGGAGGCGCGCTTTCCGGCGCTCACCGACCTCGACGCGCCGCCCGAGCTGCGGCTCATCGAGCTGCTCGGCCGCATCGTCCAGCGCGGCCTCGGCGCCGGCGAGCGGCTGCTCCTCATCGTCGACGGCCTGGACGAGGCCGAGAGCGAAGGGCTGTCCAATCCCCTGCCCCGCTTCCTGCCGCCCAAGCTGCCGGCGGGGGTGACGCTTTTGTGCTCGACGCAGCCCGACCACGCCTATTACGGCTGGTTGATGGACCACGCGGCGCGGCAGCTCGCCGGCCACATCGATCTCAGCAGCCCCTCCGGGCGGGAGTCGAGGGCCGCGGCGTGCCGCGCCTTGTGGCAGCACCACGGCCCGCGGCTCGGGCTGACCGCCGACAAGATCGACAAGGCCGCGGCCAGCGCCCAGGGCTGCATCCTGCACGCGGTGAAGCTGCGCGAGATCCTCGAGCACGCCGGCCCCCGGGCGAGCGCGCTGCCGATCGCGACCGGCCTTGGGAACCTGCTCAAGCAGCTGTGGGACTCGCTGCCGGCGACGGTCCAGGCGGGCCTGGGCCTTTTGTGCGCCGCCCGTCAGGCGCTGCCGCTGCCGCTGCTGGAGGAGCTGCTCGGCTGGAAGGCCGCCGACGGTGACACCGCGAACTTCATCCGCTTGGCGCGGCCGTTCGTGGACATCGAGCCGGCGCCGCTGACGACCTCGGTGCCGGTGGACAGCGCCCGGCTGTGCCACCCGGCGCTGCAGCGCTTCGTCGAAGAGCAGCTCGGGCCCACGGCGCTGCACCAGAGCCACCGCCAGATCGCCGCCGCGCTGTGCAGCTGGCCGCCGCTGGAAGACAGCCTGTACGCCTTCCGCCGCGTGTACGCGCTGCGCCACGCCGTCACCCAGCACATCGAGACCGAGGCGGTCTCGCAGACCGAGCAGCTCATCGGCAGCATCGACTACCTGGTCGCCAAGTGCCAGGAGCTCGGCAGCGCCGCGCTCGCCGAGGATCTGGAGCACGCCGCCGCCCGCTGCGCCGTCCCGGAGTCGGCGCGCACCTTCTCGACCGTCGCCCAGGCGCTGCGGCTGGGGGCCCACTGGCTGCACCAGGACCCCGGCGCGCTGCCCGGGCTGCTCTACAACCTCCTGCGCTGCGCCAACTGGCCGGCGGCGTCGATCGAGCGCGTCCTGCACTACCCGCCCGGCCGCCTGCGCTTCCGCCTGCGCCACCCGCTGCAGCGCCGCGACACCAGCGTCCACACCTTCGCCGGGCACCTCGACTCGGTGGTGGCGTGCGCGGTGACCAAGGACAGCAAGCGCCTCATCTCGGTGTCGCTCGATCAGACGCTGCGGCTGTGGGATCTGAACAGCGGGGCGCTGCTCATCCACTTCTATGGCTTCGCGGGGACGGCCAACAGCTTCGCCCTCACCCCCGACGGCCAGGGGCTGCTCTATGCGGCGGAGGATCAGACGGTGGTCCTGTGCTCGCTGGCCACCGGGGTGCAGCAGCTGCAGCTGCGCGGCCGCACCGGCAAGGCGGTCGGGCTGGCCATCTCTCCCGACGGACAGCTTGCGATTGCGGCGGGCAGTGACAGCAGCCTGCACGTCTGGAAGCTGGCGACCGGCGAGCTTGTCCACACCCTGCTCGGGCACACCGCGCAGGCGAGCATGCTGGCGGTGAGCCGCGACAGCAAGACCCTGTGGTCGGGGTCGTGGGATCACACGGTGCGGGCCTGGGATCTGCGCACCGGCCGCTGCACCCTGACCCTGCGCGGCCACAGCGGCGCGGTGAGCAGCCTGTGCCCGACTCCCGACGGCAAGCAGCTGGTCACCGCGTCCTGGGATCACAGCCTGCGGGTGTGGGATCTGTCGAGCGGGACGCAGAAGCGGGTGCTCGCCGGACACGCCGCGCCGGTCAACGCCTGCGTGCTCAGCGGCGACGGCAAGCTGGCCATCTCGGCGTCCGATGATCACACGGTGCGCATCTGGGACGTCGCCAGCGGCCGCGAGGTGCGGACGATGGCCGAGCACAGCGCCGCGGTGAAGAGCTGTGCCCTCGGGCCCGACGGCAAGACCGTGATCTCGCTGTCGGACGACTGCACGCTGCGGCAGTGGGAGCTGCCGACCGGCGCGGCGCTGCGGACGTTCACCGGGCACATCGCCGCGGTGACCAGCTGCGTCGTCGCTCAGGATGGCCGGCAGCTGCTCTCGGGATCCGAGGACCGCTCGCTCAAGCTTTGGGATCTGTCGACCGAGCCGGACACCAACCGCGCCGCCGGGCACATCGACGCCGTCACCTCGCTGTGGCTGTCTCCCGACGGGATGGAGCTGGTGACCGGCTCGGAAGACTACACCTTGAAGGTCTGGGATCTGGTCGAGGGGCAGGTGAGCCGGACCTTCACCCACTCCGAGGCGGTGACCGCCTGCGCCGGCATCCTCGAGGGCCGCCACGTGGTCAGCGCCGCCGCGGATCGCAGCGTGACGGTCTACGACACCCAGAACGGGGCCGAGATGCTGCGCTTCTCGACCTCTGCCGCGACCAGCGGCGAGTTTGCCGCCCAGCCCGGGGCGCCGCTCGCCTTCCCGTCGGACGATCACCTGATCGAGCTGTGGGGGATGCCGCTCGATCGGCAGCGCAGCGGGGACGAGGCGCGCGCCCGGGTGCGGGCCTGCGCGGTCACCCTGGACGGCAAGCAGCTGCTCACCGCCGCCGCCGACAAGCTGGTGCGGATGTGGGATCTGCGCACCGGCGCCGAGATCCTGCGCTGCATCGGCCACACCGGCGCCGTCACCTCGCTGGCCGTGCTGCCCAACAAGCGGCGGCTGGTCACCGGCTCGAGCGACGCCACCCTGGCGATGTGGGACCTGTCGACAGGCGAGGATCTGATGCGCTTCTTCGGTCACTCGGGCCCGGTGTCGGCGTGCGCGGTCTCGCCCGACGGCAAGCGCATGCTCTCGGGCAGCCACGACAAGTCGCTGCGGCTGTGGGACCTGGGCACCGGCGCCGAGCAGCTGCGGCTGTCCGGCCACATCGCCCCGGTCACCGCGTGCGCGTTCACCGGCGACGGCAAGCGCGCAGTCTCGGCGGCTCTCGACTACACCCTGAAGCTGTGGGAGCTGCACAGCGGCATGTGCGTCGAGACGATCTACGGCAGCAGCCCATTCCTCTGCGTCACCGCCGGGGCCGACTGGGTCTGCGCCGGCGACCAGGCGGGCAACGTGTGGATGCTGCGCGACCAGGCCGCTTCGACCCCGGTCCCCGAAGCCCCGCCGTCACGTCAGTCGCTGGTCGACTCCATCCGCAAGCTGCTGCGGATCTGAAGCCTCCCCAAAATCTGCGGTCTGTGGTCTGGATCTGCGGCCGGCAGTTGGCGGTCGGCAGCTCGCGGTCGGCAGCTCGCGGTCGGCGGTCTTGCGGCTTGCGGCCTGCGGCCTGCGTCCGCCAGCTTGCGGTCGGCGGGCTTGCGGCTTGCGGCTTGCGGCCGGCAGTGGGCCGCCGGCCATTTGCTTGAAGCTACCGCCGCAACGTGGTCGTGGTCGCCTTGACCGCCCGGACCACCGGCGAGAGCGCCTGCTGGGCGAGCTGGCGCAGCGGCTCGTGCTGGGCGATGAGGCCGGCGAAGGGGGGGCTCAGCGTGTAGTAGCTGGCGACCGCGACCTGGCCGAGCGCGTTGTCGAGCAGGTAGCGGTCGCGGAAGCCGCGCAGCATCGCGACCTCGGGCTCCCACTCGGCGCCGTAGGCGGCGGTGGCGATGAAGCAGCCCGACAGGGTGGCGAAGTTGGCGGTGCTGGTGTCGACCTCGGCGGTGACCAGGCTCCCGAGCTCGCCGCAGCGGCTCTCCGGGCGGACCGCAACGTAGTAGTGGGTCTTGGGCCGCAGGCCCTGGATCTGCGCCGCGACCAGGGCCCCGACCGCATCGACCTTGGGCGACGGCGCCGGGTTGGCGTTGAGGAAGTTCTGCTCGGTGATCGGCCCGGCATCCGAGTAACGCACCCGGTAGGCCCCGGCCTGCGGCCCATCGGGAATCTTGAACTGCACCGTCAGCGTCGAGTCGGTGTGCTGCGACAGATCGAGCGCCGCCGGGGTGCTGGGATTGCCGAACGTCGCCGGATCGAGCGGCGTGACGCTGACCTTGACCCGCCAGTCGCCCGCCTGATCCGAGTTCACCCGCAGTCGGTCCGCCCCCGAGCCGCCGGTCTGGCTGATGGTGGAGTCGGGCGGATTGATGGTGCCGCTGTCCCCCTTCCAGTCGCCGTAGCCGGCGTAGTCCTTGGTGGTCGCGGTGCGCGCCATCGCGTCCAGGCGGAACGGCGTCGAGTACAAGATGGAGGGCTGCCCGAAGGGGTCCTTGCCCAGGTGGTCCCACTCGCTGTGCGGCTCGGGCACCGCCTTGCCGACGGGCCAGCCGGCGTTGAAGTCGCTCTCGATGCTGACCTCGACCATCAGCTTGTAGTCGCCGTCGGGGACGGCGCTGGTGGCAAACCACCGGATCGGGTCCACCAGGACGCCGCTCGCCGGGGTGGCGGCCGAGATCGCGGCGACGTCGTTATCCTGGGCGAACTTGGCGACGTCGGGCGAGTCGTTCATGCCGAGCGTCGTCAGGTCGGCGCGCGGCGGGTAGACCGAGGTCTTGCCCGGCACGTAGTAGCCCTTGCTGCCGAAGAACGGCGAGGCGCAGCTGACGACGTCGACGCCGCCCATGGTCTGGGTGCGCCAGCCCGAGGGCGAGCAGTAGTACGGCTCGGTCGACGATACCGGACCGTGGTAGGCGACCGTGGTGTCGTCGTCGGAGGGCGAGCCCTGGAAGTCCTCCTTGCAATTGGGCTCGCACTTGCCGCCCATGGCGATGTAGCCGTAGGTCTTGCCGCGGTGGTGGGCCCAGATCGGCAGCGCCATCGGCCGCCGTCCGTACGGCCAGCGATAGTCGCTCTTGAGCAGCGCCTGCCCCGGGCGGTTGCCCAGGCCATAAAGTCCGATGGAGCGCGTGACGTACAGGTCCGCCTGCCACTGCCCGCCCGCCTGCTCGACCCAGACTGCAATCTGCGGGCTCAGCGCGGTCCGCTTGGTCGCCGTATTGGCCGGGATGCCCTGCGGGGTGAACTGCACCTCGACCACCCGGCACGTCGTGCTGGAAGGACCGGCGTGCGCCGCCCCGTCGAGCAGCACGGCTACGCCGACCGAGCCCACAG
>DAOMZC010000324.1:0-6986 GCA_035437965.1 Pseudomonadota bacterium | reverse complement strand
GCGCTGCGGCGCTTTTCGACCTGCCGGGTGAAGAACGGCCACGCGAGGAGCCGCTGCCAGAACAGGTCGACGACCAGCACCTGCACGTAAGCCAGCGGCACCCCCAGCGCCACCGCGAACCACGCCGGCCAGTGGAGCTTGAAGATGGCCAGCGGCAGCGATACGAGCAGCCCGCCAATCGGGTTCACGCTGGTCAGGACGAACGCGAGGATAAGAGCAGCCAATCGCTGTCACCAAAGGCAAGGGTGAAGATCACGGGCCACAACTACATAGTGGCAGCCCAGAATATATATGCAAGGCCCAAGCGTGCCACAGCCTGCCGGGGCGGCCGGCAGTACGACGGGCGAGGCAGGAGTGGACGCAGGCTTGCGGCCAGAGTATGAATCTCTACAATGGCGTGGCGCAAAGCAGTCTTCCTGGTCCTTGGCGTATTCTTATTTTCCGCCTGCAGCCTGGTGCAGCTCAACCGCTCGCGGGTTCAGTCCGGATACAAGCGCGCGGGCCTGTTGCCGCACGACATAAAGCTGAGCTCAGGAATGATGCACTACTACGACGGCGGGTCTGGACCGCCGGTGCTGCTCGTGCACGGCTTCGCGTTCGGCGCGCTTGAGACCTGGGAGAAGCAGGTCCCGCTTTTCAGCAAGTCCTACCGGGTGATCGCGCCGGATCTGTACTGGTTTGGTCGCAGCGTTCCTGCCGGCGTGATGGACGATGCCGAGCAGCAGGCGCGCGCGCTTTCCGAGCTGCTCACGCAGCTTGGGATCAGCCGGAGCGCGGTGATCGGCGTCTCGTTTGGCGGCTATGTCGCCATCGAGCTCGGGCTGACCCATCCCGAGCAGGTCGACAAGCTCGTGCTCGTCGACGCCGCCGGGCTCGCGCCGACCGCCCAGGAGTCCCAGCAGGTGGCGGCGAACTTCGGCGGCAAGCAGCGCATCGCCGACCTGCTGATCCCCAAGGATCCGGACGAGCTCGGGCGCCTTATCAAGACCCTGTTCTACAAGCCGCGCTGCATTCCCAAGTGCGTCCTGCGCGAGATCCTTCATAAGGAATTCTGGCAGAACAAGGAGGCCAAGCAGCAGATCTGTGAGCGCATGGACGCCGAAGGCGGCTTCCTCGCCCCGGCGGCGCTGCGGGGAATCTCGGCCCCGACCCTGCTCATCTGGGGGCGCTACGATCCGCTGATCCTGCCGTCGATCGGGGCGCGGCTCGCCGCCTCTATCCCGAGCTCCCGCATTGTCTACTTCGAGCAGTCCAAGCACTCGCCCATGCTGGAAGAGGCCAAGCGCTTCAACACGGAAGTGCTCGGCTTCCTCAGCTCGCGATCCACACGTTGAAGGACGCGCCGGGCGGCATCGGCGCCATGTCCTGATTGAAGATCGCCCAGCGGGTTCCATAGTAAAAGACCCCGATCGGATGGTTGTGGTAAAGCCCGCCGAGGCCGCCGGGGTTCCAGTTGGGGGTCACCAGCACGATCGCGCCTGGCTTGCCGTTGGCCGCCGGGTGATCAATCCAGGTCGCGTTCTGGCCGAGCAGGTTGCTCGTGGTCACCCGGTGACAGATGGCCTGCTCGGCGATAAGGACGTTGAAGGCGGCGCCGCTGGGAAGCTGCATGCGGTCCTGGTTGAAGATCGACCAGCGGCCTTCGGTATACCAGACGCCGAGCGCGTGGTTGTTGTAGGTGCCTCCTTGTCCGCCCGGGTTCCAGTTGGCGGTGACTAGGAGCAGCGCATCTTTGTTGCCGTTGCACTGCGGATGATCGATGAGCGTCCAGTTGTTGACGATGTTGCCGGCCGCGGCGCGATGCACGAACCCCGCCCGGGTACAGAATACGTTGAACGCCGCGGTCGGCGGCATCGGCGCCAGATCCTCGTTGTAGATCGACCAGCGGCCGTTTCCGGCGAACCACACGCCAGTATGATGGTTGTTGTAGGTGCCGCCTTGCCCGCCCGGGTTCCAGCAAGCGGTAATGAGGAGCATCGCTGTCGCGTCGCCGTTGACCGACGGATGATCGAGGTGCAGGTAGTTGAGGACCGTGCTCGCCGCGGTACTGCGGTGCACGAACGCGACCGATGCCGGCGCCGGCGACGGTTGCGCTGGCAGAGACGATCGGGGGAGCGACTGCATCGGCACCGTCTCTGGCGAGGTAGAGGTATAGGAAGGGCTGCGCTGCGGGTCGGCGAGCTGCGCCACCTCGCGCGCCGCCGGCCGCTCGGCCGGAGTCTTGGCCAGCATGCGCATGACCAGCGCCGCCAGCTCGTCGGGAATGGCCGGCAGCAGCTCGCGCAGCGGTCGCACCGGCTCTTGCAGGTGCTTCAGGATGATCGCGCCCAGTCCTTCCGCGGTGAAGGGCACCGCCCCGGTGAGCATCTCGTAGCAGATCACCCCGACCGCGTAGATGTCGGCTTTCTCGTCGACCGCCCGGGCGTTCATGCACTGCTCGGGGGCCATGTACTCGGCGGTTCCCAGCATCGCTCCGGCCTGCGTCATCGCATTGCCGCCGGGCTGCGTCATCTTGGCGACCCCGAAGTCGAGGATCTTGATCCGCTCGCCATCGGCGAGCTCGCGGTCGGCGATGAGCATGATGTTCTCGGGCTTGAGATCGCGGTGCACAATCCCTTTCTCGTGCGCGGCGCCCACCGCATCCACGATCTGCCGCAGGATGCGCACAACATCCTTGAGCGGCAGCTTCCCCTGGCGCTTCAGGCGCGCGCGCAGGGTCTCGCCGTTGAGAAACTCCATGATCAGGTAGGCTGCATCATCGGTGGTGCAGCCATAGTCGAAGATGCTGACGAGGCCCGGGTGCTGCACCAGGTTGACGGCGCGGGCCTCGCTGAGGAACCGGGCGCGGATCTGCGCCTCGCGCGAATAAGTGGCGTGCAGGACCTTGATCGCGACGCGCTTGCCGATGTCGTCATGGACCGCCTCATAGACGGCGCCCATGCCGCCTTCGCCGATCTTGCGTACGACTCGGTAGCTGCCAAAGCGCTGGTCGATCACCGCTGATTCTCCTTGCCCCATCGTAGCGCACTTTGCCGCCGCCCGACCGCGCCGATCCACCGCCGCCGTCGCGAACCCGGGCGACACGCCGGCAGAGCGGCCGGCCCTTAGGGACCGTGCTACACTGCGACAAGACTTCGGGCAAATAAGTTTACGCAGGCGGCCGCGGCGGCGCTGCGACCTCGACGAGACGGAGCATGGACAGTGGCGCGTAGCGGCACCCGGGACGCACGGCTTGCAGCGCTGCAGCGCAGGTGGCGGTCCTTGCAGCCGCTGCTCGCGGTCTGGATCGGGCTCGTGCCCGGGCCCGTTTTGCTGGGCTGCCAGCGGCCGAACCTCGCGCCCGCGCCCCAGGCGCTGCGATCCGCGTTTGCGCTCACCCTCGCCGCGCCCGCGCCAGGGGACGACGAGCCGATGCGGGCGCTCCTGGCGGAGGTGGAGCGGCTGCTTCCGCCCAAGCTCAAGCAGCGCATCGGTCGGCCAATCGTCATCGCTGTCGATCCCAATAAAGCCCGCGAGCCGATCGGCGTCCCGGCGTGCGATGCGCCACCGTCCAGCCCTCGCGCCGCGGCGCTTGTTCAGACCCTGGGGGTCACGCAGCTGGCGCCGCGCCCCGAGCTCCCGCACCGGATCCTGCTCCACCCGGGAGTCTTCCTGGCCGCGCAGGCGGGCAGCGAGCAGTCGCCGCGCTTTGCGTGCGGCCACAAGTCCGTGTACCGGCTGGCGCTTGCGACCTGCCTCCATGAGGTCCTGCATATCTACGACCAGCTGGCCCGGGTCAGTCAGTCGCCTGCGTACCAGCACCTGCAGCAGTTTGCTCGCCAGGGCGCTGCAAGAACGCTGCGCGCGCACAATCAGCTGCGGGTACGCTCGCCGGACATCTACGAGTTCCACGACATCGCGGAGAACCTGGCGGTCAACTTCGAGTACTTCATCCTCGATCCCGAGTTCAAGTGCCGCCGCCCGGCGGTGTATGAGCACCTGTCCCGGGAGTTTGGCGTGCAGCCGTTTGCGTCCTATCCGTGCGCCGTCAACACCCTGGTGTACGCCGGCGACCAGCCGGTCTCCATCGATCCGCGGCGCGTCTATCAGATCCACTACCTGTTCGCGGGTCGCGGCAAGGGAATCGCCAGCCGCTTCGGGCACTCGATGTTCCGCATCGTCAGCTGCGCCCCGACGCGTACCCGGGTCGACGAGCGCTGCCTGGAGGATCTCCACGATCACGTGGTGCTGAGCTTCGTCGCCAACCTGCGCGAGGACCTGACGATCAACGCGTGGAAGGGGCTGACCGGAAAGTACATGGGGCAGCTCATCATGAAGCCGCTCACCGAAGTCCTCAATGACTATACGGAGATCGACCACCGCGACCTGCAGAGCGTGCCGCTGCAGCTGACCGCGCGCGAGATCCAGCAGTTCATCTATCACGCCCTGGAGCTGTATTGGGGATACAGCGGGCGATATTACTTTTTGACCAACAACTGCGCCGATGAGTCCCTGCGCCTTGTCCAGTCGACCCTGATGAGCCCAGCCGTTCAGGCCCTTCAGATCCTGACGCCCCTCGGGCTGCGCGATGAGCTTATCAAGAAGCGGGTTGCCGATTCGTCGGTATTTTCGGATCGGGCGACCGCGCTCGATCGCGGGTATCTTTTCCAGTCGGCCATCGACAGGTATTCCCAGGTGTATCGGCGATTTCGCGACCGCCTGCCCGCCGCCGCCCCGCGCCGGCTGGAGCGTTACCTGGCCAAGACCACCGCGGCGGCGCGGCGGCAGTGGGCGACCGCGCTGCGCAGCCAGCCGGCGGCCCTGTCGGGACTTTTCACCATCGAGGGTCTCATCCTGCAGCGCCAGCTCAAGGAGATCGAGCGCACCGTGCTGAGGCGGATTCTCTTTCAGCGCGACCCGCGCTACGTCGAGCTCGGACAGAAGCTGAAGGAGCACCTGCGCAGCCTGCGCCTGCCCTGGGAGCTGGTCAGCGGCGGGTACGGCATCCCCCTACCTGCCGAGTTCCAGCTGGAGCCGCGCCCGGACTCGGCGGCGTTTCCCGAGGAGCTTCTGGCAGCTGCGCTGTCCCTGATAAAAATCGACGACGCCGAGCTGTATCATGAGTATGTGCAGACCGAGCAGAATCGAAAGCTGATGGTGTCAGCGATCTTGAACTCATTGACCACCCCTGCGGCCGGCGCGGCGCGCGCGGAGCCGAGCCGGGGTCAAGGAGATGGGCCATGAAGAATTCCCCGTCCCGCTTGCTCATCGGCATCGGGTTGCTCACGCTTGCCGCCTCGGCGCAGGCCCGCAGCAGCCGCGGTGGGCCGTCGTTTAGCGACTCCTCGCGCTGGTCGAACGGCTCGCGGTCGAGCGACCACTCCTCGCGCAACTCCGGGGATGCGTCCAGCCGCTCGCGGTCGAGCGACCACTCCTCGCGCGGGTCGGGGGACTCCAGCCGCTCGCGCTCGAGCGATCACTCCTCGCGGGAGTCCTCCGTGGCGTCGAGCGGCTCCGGGTCGAGCGCGCACTCTTCGGCCTCGGGCTCGTCGAACGACTCCTCGCGCTCCTCGAACCTGCCGCCCAATGATCCGGGGGTGTCGAGCCCGAGCTCGGCGGGCTCGAGCCCTTATAATCCATCCTCCGGCTCATCGGGCGGACCGCCGCCGCCGCCACCGGTCGCCGCTCCCGAGCCGCCCGTCCCCGCGCCGCCAAGCCCCGCGTATCCGCCGCCGGCCTATCCCGCGCCGCCGCCTTATCCGCAGGGACTGCCGCCGGGTTATCCGACTCCGCCGCCGTACCCCAACGGAGCCTCGCCTGGGTATCCGCCGCCGCCGTACCCCAACGGAGCCTCGCCGGTGTATCCGCCGCCGGAGGGCTATCCCAACGCAGCGCCGGCCTATCCCAACCCGGCGCCGACTTATCCCAACGCACCGCCACCGCCCTATCCGAGCATGCAGCCGCCCATCTATTCGGCGCCGCGCAAGCTGCACATCCCGGTCCAGGTCCGCAATGAAGCGGCGTACTGGCTGACGGTCCGCGGGACGCCGCCGCTGCTGCTCAAGGCGACGCTGCAAGCCTATCGCGAGCTGCGGCGCCGCAACACCGGCACGCCGTGCACCCAGTCCGATGCCGAGCTGCTGGCCGAGCTGCTTGAAGACACCGAGCGCCCCGAGCCCTTGCCCGCTGCCGCGCCGACGCTTTCCCAGCGCAGCTCCGCGCGACAGTAGGGAATCACCGCGGCGTAAGCAGTGCGTCCCTGGACGGGCTGCCGTGGATGATCGGCCATAAGGCGATCGTGCAGAGGTGGTGGCCGATGCGGTCCTGGATGCGCAGGCTGCGCTCGTGGCGGAAGCCGGCCAGTGACTCTTTGTGGATGAGGAGCGACTCGAACAGCTCGAGGTCCTTGCTGGCGACCGCAGCGGACTCGTTGAAGACGATGAGCAGGAGGCCGGCGTGGTGGATGAGCGGCTCCGCCGCCATCTTGCGCAGGTCGGCCACCACCGCCTGGCGAAACTGCGTGCCGTAGCCGCGGTGGCGCAGGCCGCCCGGGCGGAACTGATACGCCACCTTGACCTCCAGCCAGAACGCCTCACCGAGGGGACAGGTCGTCCCCGGCGCCGGCTCCGCGGCGAATAGCTGCAGCTGCGGCCGCGAGTCGCTCTGCTGTAGGAGCGGCATCCCTTGGGGGGAGAGGACCAGATCACAGCGCTGCCGGTGGGAGCGTTTGGAGCCGTGGCTTGAGGGGTAATGGACCTCGCGGGCGACCTCGAAGTGGCGCCCGAGCCGCTCGCCCAGCAGGGTCTGTAGCGCGACCTCTGCTTGCGTGTCCAGCCCGTGCACCGCTTGCTCCTCGACCAGCTCCGCTTCCGCCTGGCGGAGGGCGGCGCCCACCCGATCCGCGATCTCGGTGAGCGAGGTCCAGCCGAGGGCCTCGGCGGTGGCGCCGGGGAGAACGGAAGGGGAGGGGGGGAGTTGCAGTCCGGGCATGGTCGCAGAGGGAGTGG
>DAOMZC010000323.1:0-7000 GCA_035437965.1 Pseudomonadota bacterium | reverse complement strand
CCGTGACCTCGGCGCTGGCCAGCTGGGCCGCCAGCGGCTCGTGGCGTGGCCCCGAGCTCAGGAGCCGCCGCGGCGCGGTGAGGGCGTAGGTCTCGCGGGTCAGCTCGGCGGCGCCGGCCAAGAGCTCCTCTTCCACCTCGGGCTCGATGGCGCGGAAGACCTCGGAGGGCTTGCTGACCAGCGAGCGCACCGGGCGCGGGCCCGAGCGCCGAGCACCGCTCAGGCTCTCCGGCCCCTCGGCGGGCACTTCCCCGCTTGGCTCCTCGGGCGAGGAGCTGGACGCTGAGCTGCCCCCGCTGCGCAGGCTGGGAACCACCACCTCCATTGTACCTGATGATGAGCGGCGCGACGCCAGCTTGGCGCTATCTACCGAGAGCCGAGTCGTCTTTATAAGCCCATCGTCATCGTCCGCGTCACCGCTCGCGTCACCGCCGGCGCCAGCGCCCGCCGGGGCTCCAGCTGGCTCGCCCTTCCGCTCACCCTTCGGCTCGCCCTTCCGCTCACCCTTCGGCTCGCCCTTCCGCTCACCTCCGGGGCCCTTCCCCGGCTCGTCCGGCTTACCCGTTGGGCCCCTACCCGTCTCGCTGCCCCGCGCCGCTGCCGTCAGTGAGGACGGGGTCCGGCGGCCGCCCGCCGACGAGTTGCTCCCGCCCTGCAGCAGCGCGGCCAGCCCCTTGGACTGGAAGATCAGGCTGTTCTCGTCGGAAATCCCGAGCTCCTGGATCTGCGCGCTCGACAGCCCAATCGTCGCATCCCCCCCCGCCGACACCGCCGACGCCAGCGGCGGTTGATTCAGCGCATCGGCCGAGACCGCCATCGCCGCCGTCGACTCATTCAGGGTCCGCCGCCGGACCTTCTCGCCGATGAGCTTCTCCAGGAACGCCCCGACATCGGCCGCCCCGAGCCGCGGAGCGTAGCGCCGCAGGTAGTTGTCCAGGGCCTGGCTGTACTCGGCGGCCGTCTGATAACGATCCGAGGGGCTCTTGCACAGCGCCTTCATGAGGACGCGCTCGAGCGCCGGCGGGGTGTCCGGCCGTCGCTGCGACACCGGTGGGATGTCGGCCTTGCGCACCACCTGCAGCAGGCGATCGACGTTGTCGTCGTAATACAGCATCTCGCCGATGAGCATCTCGTACAAGAGGATGCCGGCGGCGAAGATGTCGGTGCGCCCGTCGATGAACTGCCCCGAGGCCTGCTCGGGGCTCATGTAGTAGTACTTGCCCTTGATGATGCCGGCCTGGGTCTGCGCCGCCCGCCGGGCCGCCTTGGCGATGCCGAAGTCGGTGATCTTGACCGCCCCCTCGTACGACAGGAGCACGTTCTGCGGCGAGATGTCGCGGTGCACGACCTGCAGCGGGTGGCCGTCGGAGTCGCGCAGCCGGTGCGCATAGTCGAGGCCGCGGGCGACCTCGCGCGCGATGTAGGCGGCCAGCGGGATCGGGAAGCTCAGGCGCTGGTCGGCGGCCCGCTGCTGCAGGCGGAACAGGTCGGCGCCCTCGACGAGCTCCATGACGATGTAGTACTGGTCGTTGGCCAGCCCGAGGTCGTAGGTGGTGACGATGTTGGGGTGCTTGAGCTGCACCGCCAGCCGGGCCTCGTCGACGAGCATGCGCACGAAGTCGGGGTCGTCGGCGTTCTGCTGGTGGATGACCTTGATCGCGAGCCGGTGCCGGGACTCGCTGCCTTCGGGCGCGGCAAGATAGATTTCCGCCATGCCCCCGACTGCAATCTGACGGATTAGCGTGTATGGACCCAGCCGCCCCGTCAGCACCTAACCCTTCCCCGCCGGCTGTCCCGGCGGTGGACCGGGGTAAAGAAAGATCGACAGGGCACGCAGCGGCTGCCGGACGCCGCGATCGAAAGTACACAGGACTTCGGTGGCCACCCCGGGCGCGATGTTGACGATGTAGTGGGTGGCGCGGTTGGCAATCAGGTAGATGCCAAGGCCCGCCCCGTAGACCTTGCGATCGATCTGGTCGCCGGACTGCAGGCACTTGGTGATAAAGCGCAGGATCGTCGGCTTCTCCAGCCGGCCGAAGCGGTCGCGCACCGAGATCGCGAACTGGTCCTCGGTGACCGCGTAGCGGATCGACACCGGGCGCGGCGACAGCTTGTCGAGGCGGTCCTTGACGTCGACGTCGTGGAACAGCGGCATGCCGGTGACGTCCACCGGGGCGTCGTAAAGGGCGTTCATCAACAGCGCGTCGCAGACCGCGGCGACGGCCCGACACACCGTACCGCGCACGCCGCGGCGGGCGGCGAAGTCGACCACCTCGTCGATGGCGTTGCGGCGGCCCTGAAAATCGCGCAGCCGCGTCAGGTGCACGTCGGCCCCCGGCGGCAGGTACTTCTCGATGCCGAACAGGTCGCCGGAGACGAACTTGCTGGCCGTCACCTGCAGCAGCCACATCCCGCGCTCGTCCGCGGTCAGCACGTGATTGCAGTGCAGGTCCGAGAGCAGCGCCATCTGCTCGGCCAGGATGCGCCGCGCGTCGTTGTGCGCCGGCTTGGGCGTCACCGCCACGAGCTGCGCCGACTCGCGCAGCCGCGGCGCAATCTGCTGCAGCGCCTCGGGCCGGCCATCGAAGGCGTACACCACCAGGCGGTGCTGGATCTGCGGGCCCTCGAGCTCGGCCAGACCGGAGGCACGCACCGGGATACCGCCCCCAGCCTGAACCGCAGCAGCGAGCTTTTCGCGGAGGCCTGGATCTTCGGCGATTACCAGGATGCGCTGGCTGGGCACCGGGGGTTGCAGAGGACTCTCCACCCTAACGAAGACAGCAATAGGAGTTTCGAATCAGGGTATCGGAAGTGCCACGAATGTCAATGACTTTGGCGGCTTGTAGCTCTTTAGAGCGGCTCTTTAGCAGCTCGTTGAGCCAGCGCCGGTCGCAGGGTGGTCGCAAGGTGGTCGCAGGGTGGTCGCAAGGCGGTCGCCTTGGGGGCGCCGCACGCAGCGGCCGGAACGGGAATGGTCGCGCGATGGGCGCGCAATGGGCGTGGCAAGGTTACGCCGGAGCGCGCGGGCCGTTGTGTACCAGTGCGAAAAGGCGGTATTCTGCACCCACTGAATGACCCTCTTAACGGCTTCAACCGGAGGTAGCTCACCGGACCCAGCGGTGGTTGATCTTCCGCCTCCCAAGCTTCCCCAGCCTGCGAAGCCTGTAAAGCCTCTGGCTTCGGCGGCGGCCGCAGCGATTTCGGCGGTTCCCCAGGCCCCGGCGGCGACAACCGATGCGATGGCGGCGAGCGCGGACGACGGGCCACCGGCCGGCGCCGAGGCGCAGAGCGGGGCGCGGTCCGCAGTTTCTAACCTGTCTAGCCTGGCTAACCTGCCCAACCCGCCCAACCTTATTTACCTTGTCGACGATGACCCGGAGGAGACGGCGCGCATCGCGGCGGTCGTCCACGAGGCCACCGATTATCTGGTCAAGGCGTTCCGCAGCCCGAGCCTGGCGCGCAGCGCGCTCCTTGCCGAGCCGGTGCCGCCGACGGTGCTCATCTGCGAGCAGGAGATGCGCGAGGCCGACGGCATCGCGTTTCTCGCCGCCGTGCGGCAGGAGCTCCCCGACACCGTACGCGTCCTTCTGACCGCGCACGCCGACAAGCAGTCGCTGATGCGCGCGGTCAATGAGGGCGGCGTGTTTCAGTACGTCGAGAAGCCGTGGGACCCCGAGGCCCTCTTGCTGGTCGTACGCAACGCCATCGAGCGCGGGGATCTGGTGGCGACGCTGCGCCGCACGGTGGCCGCGATGCAGCACAACAACCAGGCGCTGTCGACGGCGCTGCGCCAGATCCACGCCGCCCAGGAGCGCCTGCTGGAGAGCGAGCGCATGGCCGCCGTCGGCCGCGTCGCCTCGGGAATCGCGCACGAGATCGGCAACCAGCTATCGGTCTTGAGCTATGCCGAGCTCATTCGCGACCGCTACCCCGACGACGGCGAGATCCGCCTGTTCACCGCCGCGATCTTGAGCGCCCGCGCTCGGCTCGGCGGGCTGGTCGGCGAGATCCGCGATTTCTCGCGGGTGCACGGCGGGCTGCCGCGCAACCCCGCCGCCGGCTCGCCGCCGGCGCAGCCGCGCATCGAGCTTAGCGAAGAGCCGGTCAACCTGTCGGTGCAGGAGGCGCTGTCGATCCTCCGCTTCGACCCGGCGTTCCGCCTGCGCACAGTCGACCGCGCGCTCGACTGTCCGGCAGTCGCGCGGGTGAACCGCGACAAGCTCGTGCAGGTGTTCGTGAACCTCCTGCGCAACGCGCTCGACGCCACCGCCCCCGGCGGCGAGATTCACCTGCGCATCGTCGCCGATCCGCTGGTTCCGGTAGTCCCGGCGAGCCCGGGCGACCCCGACGGGCCCAAGGCGGAAGCCGGTCCGGCGGCAGCGACGGGGACCGCGGCTGCCCCGATGGTGCGCATAGTGATCGACGATCACGGGGCCGGGATTGCGCCTGATATCATGTCCCGCATCTTCGAGCCGTTCTTCACGACCAAGGGTGATCGGGGCACCGGCCTGGGGCTGGGGATCTGCCGCAGTATAGTTGCCCAGCATGAGGGCCAGCTCATCGTCGAGTCTCCGGTTCCCGCCCCGCTCAGCGCAAGCGGCGGCCATCCGGGGACTCGCGTTACCGTAACTCTGCCGAGGGTGGCATGACTAGCTCTGAGATGACCGGTGCGGGCGCAGACAGTACCTCCGCGGTGGCCGCCGCCGCTGAGGCGACCGCCGCCGCTGAGGCGACCGTCGCCGCTGAGGTGACCGCGGTGCCGACGGCGCCAGCCCTGGCCGGCGACAGGCCCGAGGAACCCCGCGAACCCGGGCCCGCTCCCGAGGGGCTGCTCCTTGCCTGGCTGCGCCGGAACATCACCGCGCTCTGCCCGTCGGCCATGCTGGGGGTGGTGTGCGCCGGGATCGGGATCGAGCTGTGGCGCATCGCCCCGGCGCACCTCGGCGCGCCCGAGCGCGCGGGGCGGCTGCTCGACCACCTGCTCGACACCGGGCGCCTGCTCAGCTTCGCCCAGCTCCTGCTCATCGAAGATGCGACGAGCGCGGTCGCCCACCGCCGCGGCCTGGCCGAGCTCCTGCGCGAGCCCGAGCCGCCGGCGCTGCGCCCCACGGCGCAGCTCTGCCAGCCGCCGGCCACCACTCAGTCGTGGGTCGGCCGCACCGGTGAGCTCGCCCGGCTCGACGCCCACTTTCAGCAGCGGACGCCGGTGCTGACCCTGTGCGGCCCGATCGGCAGCGGCAAGAGCGCGCTGCTCGGGCGCTGGCTCAGCGAGCGCCAGCTGCACGATCCCCAGAGCTTCGCCGCCCAGGGAATAAGCGGCGTCTTCTACTGGAGCTTCACCCACGATCCCGATGTCCCGAGCTGCCTGCTGGCGGCGGCGCAGTACGCCCTCGGTGCGACCCCCGGAAGCGGCGAGCCCGCGCCCCCGACCCGGCTGTCCTGCGACGAGACGGCCAGCGAGCGCGCCCTGGTCCAGCTGCTACAGACGCTGCGCCGCCAGCGCGACCCGCTGCTCCTCATCCTCGATGGCCTGGAGCGCTTCCAGGTCGGCGCCGTCCCCCCTAGCGGTCCACCGACGATCGCCAGTCCGCTTCCCGAGGACTCTGCGCTGCCCCTGGGCGAGCTGCGCGACCCCCAGCTGCGCACGCTCCTGTGCGAGCTGGCCATGTCGGGCGCCCCCGCCATCCTGTTTGGCACCGTCGAGCGGCCGATCCCCTCGCTGCAGAGCTGGCGGCGCGGCGCCGTCCACCTGGAGCTGCCGCCGCTGAGCGGCGCCGACGGGGTCGCCCTGCTGCGTCAGCTGGGCGTCGGCCGCGGGCCGGACGGCGACGCCGAGCAGCGGGTAACCGAGCTCGCCGGGCACGCCCTGACCGTCGATCTGCTGGGCCGCTACCTGGCAACCTACTACCAGGGCGACGCCCGCGCCGTCACCTACACCGAGCTGCCGAGCGACATGCCCTCGGGCGAGCTCGGGCCGATGCTCGGCCGGGTGGTCCGCGCCCACCTGCAGGCGCTGTCCGACTCGCACCGCCAGCTGCTCGATCTGTGCGCCCTGCTCCCCGGGCCGGTGCGCGTCGCCGCCCTGACCGCGCTGCTGCGCGCCGCCGAGCCCGAGCGTCCGCCCACCGACGCCCCGCCCCCGATCCCCAGCATGCCGTCGGCGAGCTTCCTCATCCCGACCCTGCTTGCCAGCAAGCTGCCGCCGCTCGCCTGGCTGCAGCCGTCGCTCACCAGCCGCCTGGCCGAGCTCGAGCGGGTCGGCTTCATTCGCGTCCTTCCGGCCGCGACCGGCCAGCCGGTGGTCGATGTCCACCCCCTCCTGCGTACCCACCTGGTCGCCGAGTGGCTGCACAAGACCGGCGGCTACGTGCCGCGGCTCGACGGAGACGGGGCGGATCAGAGCGACGGCCCGGGCGGCGACGTGCCGCTCCTGCCGCAGGGCGAGGAGGCGCTTGACCTCTTCGAGCAGCTCATCGGGCTGCTCCTGCGCGGCGGCCAGTCCGATGTCGCCTTCTCGGTGCTGTGCCACCGGCTCGGCGGCTACCTGCACATGGTGCTGCACCTGGGCCGGCCGCGCCGGCTGCTCGGCATCCTGCGGCGGCTCTATCCGGTGCTGGCGGCGCTGGCGATCAGCGATGGCCGGTGGCAGCGCCGCTACGCGCACCTGCTCGCCTGGGAGACCGAGACCCTGCGCACCCTGGGTCAGCTCGACGCCGCGCTGGTCACGGCGCAGCGCCAGTGGCCGATCGGCTCGGGTCCGCTGCCGGGGAGCCTGAGCCGCCAGGCGCGCATCCATCGCCTCGCCGGGCGGCTCGAGCTGGCCCTGGAGGCGGCTACCTCGGCCCAGCACAGCGCGGTGGCAAGCTCCGAGGTCGTGATCGCGGCGCTGGAGCAGGCGGCGGTGCAGCTGCTGCGCGGCGATGCGGCCATGACCCTCATCCACCTGCGCGACGCCAAGGCGTGGCTGCGCGAGCAGCCGGCGCTGCGGCGCCAGCGCTGG
>DAOMZC010000322.1:0-7035 GCA_035437965.1 Pseudomonadota bacterium | reverse complement strand
ACAGCTCGTGCACGAGGCGCCGGTGCGGGTCGCGCAGCTCGGCCATCGCCTGGCGCACCGACTCGGCGGTGCGCGGCATCGGCCCGAGCGGCGTCGGATAGCTGCGCGCCGCCTCCAGCTTCAGCTCGAGCATGGCGAGCAGCTTCTGCCCCTCCCGCTCCAGGTCGGCGCGGCTGCAGTCGGGGCGCAGGCCGAGGACGTAGAAGGGGTTGTCGCTGATGCGCTCACCGGCCATGGGCTGCTAGCGCACCCCGGAGTCGTAGCCCTGGCGGCGCAGCTCGGGATCGCTCGGCAGGAGCTTCCACAGCTTCTCGACGATGTCGCGCAGCGCGGTCTTGTCGCCGGCCTTGAGCGCGTCCTGGCCCTGCTGCATCAGCGACTGCGCCTTGGCCTGATCGCTGGCCTGCTCGAGCTTGGTGCACACCCACTCGAACTCGTCCTCCCAGACGTTGGGGTCGCGGTAGTAGGCGGCGTTGCCGAGCTCGGTGCACAGGCGCAGCTGGCGCTGCAGCTCGCTGACGTTGCGGCTCTGGCGCGCCTGGTCGAAGGCGGCGGACATCTCGGCGAACAGCCGCTGCTCGGCGGGGGTACCGAACTGGGCGATGTAGCGACCGGCGAACGACAGCCGGCGCGCCGCCTTCTCGTTGAGCTCGGGCCAGTGCTTGGCCGCCTCCAGCTCGTCGAGCATGGCGTCCAGCTCGAGCAGCGAGCGCCGCGCCTTCTGCCCGGCGTCGGCGTCGCCGCCCTTGGCCGCCGCGACATCGCGCTCTAGCTCGACCAGCGTCTGTTCCGGGCGGCTCAGATGAGCGATGGCCTTGGTCTGGCCCTGGCGGAAGGCGGCGGTGCGCAGCTCGGCCAGGCGGTCGCGCATGCCCTTGATCGAAGCCTCCAGCACCGCCGGGGTGGCCTCGGGGACCAGGAGGTGGGCGACCTGCTCGAAGACCTGACCCAGGCTCGGCACCAGGGCGCGCGCCGACAGCTGGCCGCCGCGGTCGAGCTCCAGGCTCACCTGGACCTGGGAGCCGGCGGGCAGGCTGGCCTTGATGTGGGCGCTGCTGATCTCCAGGGTGCCGACGAGGCGGCACAGGTGGGCGCGCTCGTACTCGCCCTGCACGATGGGGATCTTGAGGGCGAAGGCGTCGGCGGCGCCGGCGGCGGTCGGGGCGACGGTCTCGATGGTCTGGTGGGTGATGGTGCGGCGGGCCGGCAGCGGGGTGCCGCGCTCGAAGTAGATCTGCACCGTGTCGTTGGCGCGGGCGACGCCGATGGTGCGCGACAGCGGCGGATCGCTGATCGTCAGTCCCTGCACGATGGTGATTGCGCCGGGCGACACCGGCACCGACTGGCCGTCGAGCAGAAACCCCTCGATGCGGAACACGTTGGAGCGGCGCGGAAGGAGCTCCACCGCCAGGGCGAAGGCCCCTTCGACATCGATGGCGGTGTCGGCGCTCTGCCACAGCCCGTCGCTGCGGGTGATGCGGACGCGCTGCGGCACCGGCACCCCCGCCGGCCCCCCGGACAGGAGCTTGCCGACGACGTAGGGGGTCAGGTCCGACGACATCGCGGGGTGCTGCAGCCACAGCTTGTGGCCGCTCTGCGCCTCCTTCGGCTGCGGCGCCGCCTCCAGGCCGGAGGTCGCGGCGTACACCGCCGCCCCTTGCGCGACCACGGTCATCGGGTCGAGCCCCTCGGTGAACGGGGCGCGCAGGGCCTGCCCGACGAGCTGGCGCAGCCACGGCATTACCGTCGGCCCGCCGACCAGCACGATGCGCGACAGCTCGCTCGCCCGGTGTGCGGTGAGCAGGCGCTGGCAGACCTCGATCGAGCGCTGCACCAGCGGCACGGTCAGCGCCTCCAGCTGCGCCCGGCCCAGGGTCAGCTGCAGGTCGAGCGGCGCCCCGTCGTGCTCGATGAGCTCGGAGACGAACAGCTCCGTGGTCTCGGCGCGGGTCAGCTCGATCTTGGCCTCCTCGGCCGCCAGCTTGAGCTTGCGCATCGCCGCCGCGTAGCGCGGCTCGGCGCGGCTGACGTGAAGGCCATGCTGGCGATTGAGCTCGCCAATCGCCCAGTCGACGATCGCCCAGTCGAAGTCGCGCCCGCCGAGGAAGTTGTCGCCGTCGTGGCCGACCACGCGCAAAAGACCGTCGCGGGTCTCCAGCAGCGAGGCGTCGAAGGTGCCGCCGCCGAGGTCGTAGACCAGCCAGTAGCCGGTGCCCTCGGACGCTGTCCAGCCGGCGGCGAGCGCCGAGGCGATCGGCTCTTGAATCAGCTCGACGCGGGTGAACCCGGCCAGCTGCGCCGCCTTGGTCGTCGCCGAGCTCTGCGGCAGCTCGAACAGCGCCGGCACCGAGATCACCGCCTGCTCGGGCAGCACCCCGAGCTGCTCTTTTACGTCGCTGCGCAGCGAGCGCAGGACCTCGGCCGCCAGCTCCTCGGGCAGCCGGCCCGCCTTGGCCGCGGGAAAGTCCAGCGCCGTCGCGGTGCCCATGAGCCGCTTGAACTCCGAGCGGGTGTTGCGCGGATCGCTGTCGAGAAACCGCGCCGCCCGCGCCCCGACGGTCGCCGTGCCCTTGCCATCGAGCCTGACGATCGACGGCGTGAGCAGCCCGCCCTGGGCATTGCGGACGACTGTAATCCGCTCGCCATCAAAGACGGCGGCGGCGGAGTTGGTGGTCCCGAGGTCGATGCCGAGGTAAAAGGGCCGCTTGCTCATGCGCCCCATCATACACGCAGGGCCCCGAGCGCTGCAGGTCCTGCGCCGCGTCCGGCGGCCCGACCGTGGGCTGGGCCAATTCGCTCAGTGGGGCGGCTGGGCACGCCTCACGGGCTGCGCTCGTAGGTCGTGTCGAAGTCGATCGGCACCGGCAGCCACTTGGAGGTGATGCGGGTGTGCACGACCATCCGCTGGCCGGCCGGATCGACGTTGTAGTGGTTCAGGCTCAGGCTGCTGCTTCCCTTGAACTGCTGGTACATGACGCCGTGGTCGACGCCGTGGCTGACCAGGAACCAGTCGCCGCCCGGATCGCGCCACTTGATCGGCGTCCCATCGGCCGGCGCCGACAGCGGCGGGCGGCCCGGCCGGCTCACCGCGAGGTTTCCGCCATCGAGCGAGATCATGAGCTCCGGCGACGGCTGGTTCGGCTTGCGGATGCGGCGGCGGGCGATGCCGCGGATGAAGATGTTCATCTGCTTGACGCACGCCTCGATGGCGGCGTCCAGGGCGCGCAGCTCGTTTTCGCCGCCCACCCAGTGCCAGCGGCCGGCGAAGCTGCCGAGCGGGGCCGCGGGCTCGGCGCAGGCGATCGAGCACTGGGCGACCAGGCCGATAATGGTTGAAGCGATGATGGCTAAGCGCGCTCGCATGTTCGCTCCTAGTGCGGCCGGGAAAACAGGACGACGCCTTCCCACGGCCGCAGCAGCTGGCTGCCAAAGCCCTGAAAGGATTCGTCGACCAGGTTCGAGAACAGGACCCGGTTTGGATGCCCGCGCAGATCCACCGGCGTCTCTTTGCGCGAGAAGTTGAGCAGCACCAGCGCCTCTTCGTCCGGGTGGACGCGCCGGAACGCGAGCACCCGGCGCGGGTCGCCGAGCGGCTCGCACAGCGCCAGGGAGCCGCCGGACAGCGCCGGGCTCGCGCGGCGGAGCAGCAGCATGCGCCGGTAGCAGGCGAGCAGCGAGTCGGGATCCTGCCGCTGCCCTTCGACGTGCAGGAGCGAGCTCTGCGGGTGCAGCGGCAGCCACGGGGCCGGCGCGCCGGGGGGGGCGAAGCCGGCGTGGGCGCCGCCGTGCCACGGCATGGGGCTGCGGCACTCGTCGCGGTTGACCAGGATTCCGCGCTTGCGCAGCGTCGGCAGGAGGAACTTGGGCAGGAAGCGGTAGCGCGCCGCCACCGGATCGAGCGCCGAGTGCATCGCCATCCCCTCGTGATGAGGCAGGCCGAGCTCGTCGCCATAGTAGACGAACGGCACGCCGCGCACGGTAAGCTGGAAGGCGGCGAGGAGCCGCGCCCGCGCCCGATCATTGCCCAGCCGCTCGATGGAGCGCGGCCGGTCGTGGTTGCCGAAGACGTACGTCGGGTGCAGCGGCTCGGGAAACGCGGTCTCGAATTCCTGCATCAGGTCGCGGAACGACGGGGCGTTGAACTTGGCGCTCAGGCTCTTGAACAGGAACACCAGGTTCAGCCCCTCGCCCATCGGTCCGCAGTACTCGCGCAGCACCGAGGTCGGCCCGAACACCTCGCCGACGAGGAACCGCGGCGGGTGCTGGAACTCGTCGACCACCGCGCGCAGCTCGCGCGAAAACGCCAGGGTGTCGGGGTGATTCTGGGTGTACAGGTTGCGCTGGAAGAAGCCGTCGGAGTTGTGCTCGGACGGGATCGGCCGGAACGAGAAGGGATTGTCGGCAAAGCCGCTGTCTTTGTGGATGGCGTTGAAGATGTCCAGGCGCAGCCCGTCGGCGCCCTGGCGCAGCCAGTGCCGCACCATGTCGAGCATGGCCTGCTTGACCTGCGGGTTTCTGTAGTTGAGGTCGGGCTGAAACGCCAGGAAGCTGGCCCAGTACCACTGATCCGTCGCCCGGTCGTAGTGCCAGCCGCTGCCGCCGAGCATCGACTTCCAGTTGTTCGGCGGCGCCGCGCCCCCCGGCTTGCGCCCGTCGCGCCAGATGTAGAAGTCGCGGCGCGGGCTGTGGCGGCTCTGCTTGGACTCCAGAAACCACGGGTGCTGGTTCGAGGTGTGATTCAGCACCATGTCGAGCACGAGCTTCATGCCGCGGGCGTGCACCTCGTCGATGAGGCGGCGGCAGTCCTCCAGCGAGCCGTACTCGGGAGCGACCTCGAAGTGGTCGCTTATGTCGTAGCCGAAGTCGGCCTGCGGGCTCTTGAAAAACGGCGAGATCCAGATCGTCTCGATGCCCAGCCACTTGAGGTAGTCAAGGCGCGCGATGACCCCCGCCAGATCCCCGATCCCATCGCCGTTGTCGTCGGCAAACGAGCGCGGATAGATCTGGTAGACGGTGGTCTGTTTCCACCATGGCAGAGATCCTTTACTCATAGAATCCAGCTTAATCATGGCGTCACGCGATGGCACGGGTTGGTCCCGCGGCCTAGGCCCCAAGCACGCCTATGAGCTTCTCGAACGACCAGTCCTGAAGGGCGTGCAGGCGGCGCCGGAATGAGCTATTGTCCTCGCTGTGGGCGGCGAAGAACTTGCTCCACCAGACGCTCGATCCGCCGGTGATGGTAAAGCCCATCCACGGCTTCTGCAGCGTGTAGTGAACGATCCGCGTGTCGGCCATGAACTGCTTGCCGAACTCCGGGTGGGCGGCCATGAACTGGAAGATGAAGTGATGGATGTTGTAGACCGCGGGCAGGCGGTGCTCCACCGGCATCGACCACCAGTCCGCCCAGAATGAGTTGAGGAAGCCCTGGTCGCCGCCGTCGTAGGTCGGGCGGGAGGCAAGGGAGACCATGAGCTTGTTGAAAAGCTCGGGCGAGGGATCCAGGACCATGACGCCCGAGTTGAAGCGGTCGGGCATGAAGAAGTCGCTGGCGGCGGCGAGGCACGGGCGGCCAAACAGCTCGTCGATGTTGCGCAGCACGACTGTGTCGGCGTCGAGCCAGACGACCTTGTCGTACTCCGCCAGATCGAACACGCGCAGCTTTGTATAGGTGAGGGCGAAGCGGGGATAGAGCAGCTCGCAGTCGGGCCGCGGGTTCTTGATTGGCTCGATGTCGCGCAGGATGAAGCCGCGCGCGGACAGGAGCTGGCGCGCCGCCGCGGGCACTTCGGGGGTGACCATGACGACCAGCGGCACCGTGGTTCCGGTCTGGATGAGCGACTGGCCCAGCGCCTCGATGCCGGGTACGTAGGCATCGCCGCCGCAGAGCATTGTGACATAGGCGCACTTCATGGGGTTCTCCTTCTGGGCACCTGGGCCTGCGGTCCGCTCATCGAGCTGGCGATCGCGCAGGTCGGCACCGCTACGGACTCTGCGTTCTTGCAGACCGCGCGCGTGGCAGACAGCGGTCATCGCGGACAGCTAGCTGGCTTTATCGGGGCGCGGCGTCCGGCCCGTGCCGTGGCAAATCTGGCAGGGAATTTAGCAAGCCGCGTGCCGCTTGCCAGAGCTCGGTTCTTGGCCAGCGCCGCGCGGGGTCAGTCCTCAAGCCACAGGGCGAGCCAGGCGTCGAGGTTGGCCCCCAGGGTCGGAATCGCCTGCGTCGTGCCCAGGTGAGTGACCCGGTGCGCGTCGCGCCCGAGACCCACGGCCTTCATCGCCGCTTCATCGGCGAAGCGCGAGCCGAGCGAGGAGAAGAAGCTGACTATGTAGTGGCGCTGGAAGTGCCGCCCGGGGCCGCTCAGACCGCGGACGATGCCGACGCTGCTCGCCGCTACGTTGGTCAGGCCGGCCTTGTTGAGGTAGACCACCTCGGCGGCGCGCTGGCAGGGGGACAGATCCACGCTATAGGCGCCCACCGAGTCCGGCCCGAGTTCATCGACCACACCCGGATACGGGTAGTCGGCAAGCGGGGTCCGCAGCCGACCGCCGTCGAGCCACTTGTCGGCGAGCCGCGCCAAGATCCCCGGCGCCGGCGGCGGCCCGACGGCGGCCGGCGCGCGGGCCGTCACGCAGGTGCGGTTGCTCACAAGGCCCGAGCCCGAGTAGGCGTCGGCGAGGATCGCCCGCAGCAGCGCCTTGCGCGGCGCCGATATGAACGCCTGGTCCACCGGCCGTCCGGGGGCGACCTCCCAGCGCGGCTGCGCGGCCGGCGGCAGATCAGCGAATAGCCACAGGAGCCGCGCCACGTCCCACGAGGTCATGTGGTTGTTGGCGACCGACGCGGTGCGCCCGTCGTAGTTGTCGTTCGGGTTGCCCCAGCGCCCCGAGCGGGCGATGGTCCGGTTCATCTGCAGGGTGGTAAGCCCAAGCTCGGACAGCGTCGCGTTCACCCCGCTGTGCAGCGGCGGCGCCAGCGGGTAGCCCTGCGCGTCGAGCTGGCTGCTCTGCACGATCTCGCCGTGGGTGTGCAGGTAG
>DAOMZC010000321.1:0-7059 GCA_035437965.1 Pseudomonadota bacterium | reverse complement strand
CGGCACCGGCCTGTTCATGGACGGCCACACCAACCTGCGGGCGCTCGCCCGGCAGAACGGGTACGTGGTCATCGCGCCGACCGGCCCGCCGTTTGGCAACCCCTATCCGGGCTCGACGTGGACCCCGGCCGAAGACCCCAAGATCCTGGCCATGACGCGGCTTGTCGCCAGCGTGTTCCGCATCGATGCCAAGCGCATCCACCTGACCGGCTTTTCGCGCGGCGGCTTCGTCACCTGGCGCCTGTTGTGCGACGCCGCCGACCTGTTCGCCTCGGTGGCGCCGGCGGCGGCGGGGGAGGGCAGCTCGTTCGGCGAGGTCACCTGCTTTGCTAACGGCCGCGCTCCCAAGCGCCAGGCCGACATCCTGTTCCTCCTTGGGCGGACCGATATGTCGGTGCCCTACTCGACGATGGCCAGCATCCGCGATGCCGCCATCGCGCAGTACGGCGGCGCCAACAAGCAGGTCCTGGAGAGTGACCCGAGCTACACCCACAACCGCTGGACGAGCCCGCAAGGCGCCGTCATCGAGACCTTCGATCACGCCTACGAGACCGTCGCCGACGGTCCCTTCGGCAGCGCCCGCGGCCACTGCTTCCCGGGCAGCAAGACCGACCCCTACGCCGCGCAGTACGCGGTCCCCTGCAAGGCCCCGAACGCCTTCACCTGGGGCGATGAGGTGATGAAGTTCTTCCGCGCCCACCCGATGAGGTAGCGCTAAAACTTCACCCGCTCCATCTCTTCTCCGAGGAACTCGGGGGCCAGGTGCGCGTAGATCATGGTCATCCGCACGTCCGAGTGCCCGAGGATCTTCTGCAGCGCCAGCAGGTTGCCGCCCGCCATCATGTAGTGGCTGGCGAAGGTGTGGCGCAGGGCGTGGAAAGCGCGCGTGAGCGGGCGACAGGCGGCGGCGGCAAGGAGCTCGTGAACGCCGAGCATGTCTTCGGCGCTTCCCAGGCGCGCGCGCCCTGCCGACACGACCGGGAAGACCAGTCCTTCCGGGGTGTGAGGACAGCGCCCGCGCCACTCGGCCAGGATGGGAGCCAGCGTGGAGGGGAGCCGCAGGTGCCGCGGCTTGCCGCTCTTGGGAGTCGAGGCGAACGACCGCGCCACGGTGAGCCGTCGGCCGTCCAGATCGATATCGGACCACCGCAGTCCCAGTAGCTCACCCTTGCGCAGCCCGGTGAAAAGGACTGTCGCGAGCAGCGGATACAGCCCCGGGTGGGTCGCCGGCGCCTGCTCGCGCGCCAGCCGGAGGAGCCGGGTCGCCTCGTCCCGGCTCAGATACTCGACGAGCGCGGCGGGGGCTGGCCGCTCGACGCCGCGGCAGGGATTTTTTGCCACCAGACCCGCCTTCAGCGCCCACGAATACACGGTCCCCAGAAATGCGAGTGAGCTGCGTACGCTGGCCGCGGCGTACCTAATTCCCAGCGCTTCGCGCAGGCGCACGATGTCCTCCGCCTGCACCGTGTCCGCCCGCCGGGTTCCCAGCATCGGCAGCATCCGGCGCAGGGCGCAGCGGGCCATCAAGCGGTAGCTCGGCAGGTCCTTGATCCGCGGCCGGCTGTATTCGCTGAGGAACCGTGTGACCAGCTCGGCGACCGTCGGCGCGGGCGGTGCGGGCTCGGGAATTCCGAGGATGCCGCGGGCCACCCGGCCCTCCACTTCCAGCAGATAGCGGCGCGCGAGCTCCTTGCTCGGCTGGTGGCTGGCGCGCATCCGGCGCCGGCCGTCTACATCCTTGTAGCGTACATACCAGCCGATGAACCTGCCCTTGCGTACCACACGTACAATGTCGCCCAACCTGGGAGTCTCCCTGCGCCATCATAACACGGTAGCGTCATCCGACTGACATCCGACTGACATCCGACTGACATCCGACTGACATCCGACTGTCATCCATCCGTCATCCACTTTTTTCAGGTAGCTGTCCGTCGGGCGGCGCGCGCGGACCTTCTTTTTCGCGGCCGCGGCTTTTGCTAAGTGCGCGAAAAGATTGGAGTCGCCGCCTTACGCGCGCAGAACAAGTGGTTTAACCGCGCCACGGGCCGCTCGGAAGCTATGATGTTCGACCCGGGCGCCAAGGTGCTCGGTGACAAGGACGGCGGCGCGGAGGAGGAGACCTCGCCGCGGAACCTTGTCGGGACGACGCTTTTTGACGAGCTGCGGCTCGGCAACCCGGCGGCCAAGGTGGTGGCGATCGCGCTCAAGGGGCGCGGGTCGCTGCTCCTTGGCGGGCAGACCGGGACGGCGTACTTTTTCTCGGATCAGTCTGGGAGCTTTACGACGACCAGCTACTACGCCACCGAGCCGCCAGGCTGGGTCAAGGCGTGGAACGGGCGTAAGCTCGCCGATGCGGCGTTCGGCAAGAAGTGGGAGCGCCTGCTGCCCGCCGCCAGCTACCAGGGGGTCGACGACTCGCCCAGCGAGGACAGCGTCAAGGGCCTCGGCCGCACCTTCCCGCACCCGCTCACCGGCGGCCAGAGCGCCCCCGGTCCGGCGTTTTACGAGGCGCTCACCCACTCCGCGGTCGGCCTCGATCTGGAGCTCGACTTCGCGCTCACCGCGCTTGCCGAGGAGAAGCTCGGGCAGCGCGGGGTCACCGATGTGCTGGCGTTATCGATCAGCAGTACGGACCTGGTGGGCCACGCCTACGGACCGTTCAGCCAGGAGTATCAGGACATGGTGGCGCGCCTGGACCGCGCGGTGGCACGTCTCCTCGGCGAGCTCGATCGCCGCTTCGCCCCCGGTGACGTCGTCATCGCGTTCACCGCCGACCACGGCGCGGTGCCGGTGCCCGAGGACATGCTGCGCGAGAAAGTCCTCGCCGGCCGGATCAAGAAGGCGGCGCTGAAGGCGGCGGTGCAGAAGGCGCTGAGCGAAAAGTTCGGTCCGGGCGAGTGGGTCATCGCGATGGAAGACCCGAGCCTGTACCTGGACCCGGCGCTCATCGCCAAGGCCAAGGTCGATCCGCAGCTCGTCGAGGAAGAGGCGGGCAAGGCGGCGCTCACGCTGCCGGGGATGCTGGGATTTCTGACCCGCTCGCAGCTGCTACGCGGGACGGTGCCGCCTACCGAAGCGGCGCGCGCCGTCGTGCGCTCCTATTTCCCGGCGCGCGGCGGCGATGTGGTCCTTATGACCGCTCCGTTTTATTACTGGGGCAAGTACGGTGAGAAGAACGCCGGCTCTACCCACGGATCATTTTATCGCTATGACACCGACGTGCCGGTGATGCTAGTCGGCCCGGGTTTCACACCGGGCGATCACGGGGTGGTAGAGATGGTGGACGTGGTGGCGACGCTCGGTCACCTGCTGGGACTTACGCCGCCGCCGAGCTGCGAGGGGCGCCCGATCCTGCGCATGCTGAAGTAGGGGGCCGCGCCCCCGATTCCCAAACCGAGCAGATTAGTAGCGGTAGTTCTCGGCCTTGAACGGACCCTCGACGGACACGCCCAGGTAGCTGGCCTGCTCGGCGGTGAGCTTGGTCAGCTCGACCCCGAGCTTGTCCAGGTGCAGCGCCGCGACCTTCTCATCGAGCTTCTTGGGAAGGACGTGCACGCCCACCGCGTACTTGCTGGTCTCGGTCCACAGCGCGATCTGGGCGAGCGTCTGGTTCGAGAAGCTCGAGGACATGACGAACGACGGGTGGCCGTTGGCGCAGCCGAGGTTCACCAGGCGCCCGCGCGCCAAGAGGGTCAGGCGCTTGCCGCCGGGGAAGATGAACTGATCGACCTGCGGCTTGATGTTCACCTCTTTCATGCCGGGGTGGCTGGTCAGCCAGGCGACGTCGATCTCGCAGTCGAAGTGGCCGATGTTGCACAGGATCGCCTGGTCCTTCATCGCCAGCATGTGCTCGGAGCGGACGACGTTCAGGCAGCCGGTCGCGGTGACGAAGATGTCGCCGAGCGGCGCCGCCTTCTCCATGGTCGTGACCTGGTAGCCCTCCATCGCCGCCTGCAGGGCGATGATCGGATCGATCTCGGTGATGATGACGCGGGCGCCGAGGCCGCGCAGCGACTGCGCGCAGCCCTTGCCGACATCGCCGTAGCCGGCGACCACCGCGACCTTGCCGGCGAACATCACCCCGGTGGCGCGCTTGAGGCCATCGCCGAGCGACTCGCGGCAGCCGTACAGGTTGTCGAACTTGGACTTGGTGACCGAGTCGTTGACGTTCATCGCCGGCACCTTCAGCTCACCGCGCTTGTGCATCTCGTACAGGCGGTGGACGCCGGTGGTGGTCTCCTCGCTGAGGCCGCGGATGGCGTCGGGTCCGGTGAACAGCTGCGGGTACTTCTGGTGGACCACGACGGTCAGATCGCCGCCGTCATCGAGCAGCATGTTGGGCCCCTTGCCGCCCTTGAACGCGAACAGCTGGCGGTCGATGCACTCGTAGTATTCCTCTTCGGTCTCGCCCTTCCAGGCGAACACCGGAACGCCGCTCTTGGCGACGGCGGCGGCGGCGTGATCCTGGGTCGAGTAGATGTTGCAGCTGGTCCAGGTGACCTCGGCGCCGAGCTCGATGAGGGTGTCGATGAGCACCGCGGTCTGCACGGTCATGTGCAGGCAGCCGGCGATGCGGGCGCCGCGCAGGGGCTTGCTGGCGCCGAACTCCTTGCGCAGGGCCATGAGGCCGGGCATCTCGCTCTCGGCGATCTCGATCTCTTTGCGGCCCCACTCGGCGAGGGTGATGTCTTTGACCTTGTAGGGGAGGGTTTCGCGGGCGGTGTCAGCCATGACGTACTCCTTTAAGTGAGCGGTGGTTCTTGGGAGCCTGGGAAACAGGCGCGGAATCGGCTACAGAGTCGGGTCGGCGGGCGCACAGCACCTGCCACGGGAGGTGTTGATCGGGGCCGCTGCCGCACAGCGCGGCGGGCACTCGGGTGACCGCGATCGAGGCCGGCGCGAAGCCGGCGGTGGTGGCGAGCTTGGTCAGCTCCTCGGTGGAGAAGCCGAGCCAGAGGTCGGCGCGCTCGCGCATACTCTCGTCGGTGTGGTGGGCGTAGTCGAGCACGCACAGCGCCCCGCCGGGAGCGCACAGCGAGAACAGCTGGGCGAGCAGCTGCGCCGGCTTGGCGGCGTGATGCAAAAGGCGCGCCGCGAACACCGCGTCGGCGCCCGGACCCTGCGCGTGCGCCGCGCCCTGGACCTCGGGCCCATCGAGCTCGCCCTGGACGAGCTGCACATTGGGATAGCCGCGCCGGCTGACCCGAGCGCGCGCGGCGTCGAGCTGCGCCGCCGAGCGATCCACGGCGATGACGCGCGCGAACACCGGAGCGAGCACATCGAGCAGTCCGCCATCGCCGGTTCCGGCATCAATCGCCAGCCCCCGGCGGGGCAGAAGCGGCGCGAGCGCCATCAGGTATGCCCCGAGCTCACCGGCCGGTGCGGGCAGCCCGGCGCCGCCGCGCGCGATCTCGAAGTACTCGCGCGTCACCGCGTCGCGGGCGCGGATGACCTCGGCCACCCGTCCCAGGCTGCCGTCGGCCTGGCAGAGGGCGCGGCCGCTGAGCAGGGCGTCTTGCGCCACCGCATCATCCCCGACCAGGGCCCGCAGCAGCGTGCGTGTGCCCTGCTTGCGCACCGCCAGCAGGCCCACCTGCTTGAGCGGTCCGGCGTGGCGCGACACATTGGGCTGGCTCTCACCGAGCAGCTCGGCGAGCTCCCCGATCGCGAGCTCCTCCTCGGCCGCGAGCGCGAGCAGACGCAGGCGCACCGGCTCGGCCAGCACCCTATATAGTTCGCAGCGCTGGATCGGCGAGCTGGCGGCAAGCGCGGCTGCTGTTTCTGGGACCTTCTGCACGAATCAAGTTATATACGCATATACGTATTGATGCAAATAGATCTCGCAAGCGCGCGAATTCGCTGACCCTGGTTCGTCCTGGCTCAGAAAGGTTGGCGGTGACGCGGTCGCTCGGGCTGCGGTCGTCCCTACTCAGGCTCACGGAAGGTTGGCGGCGACGGCGCGACCGCTCGGCGACGGCCGTCCTGCCGTGGTTCAGGAGAGGTTGGCGGTGACGGTGACGGGGCCGCTCGGGTTGGGCCGTCGTTCCCAGGTTCAGGGAAGGTTGGCAGTGACGGTGACGCGGCCGCTTGGGCTGCGGCCGTAGATCTCTGGGACGTACATGGCCTCGGCTTGCGCCGGCGGGAGGGTGTAGCGGCCGGGGGTGGTGGTGCGCAGGTAGACCGTGTGGCGATGGGTGCCGGGCTGCAGCAGATCGAAGAACAGGAGGGCGCGGTCGCGGCGGGCCTCCTCGTGGGAGACCAGGGCGCTGCGCGAGCCGGGCAGCGTCGCGGCGCGCTGGCCGCGGCCCAGGTTCAGCTGCACCGCCTCCAGGCCGGCGGGCAGCGGGACGTCGACGACCACATAGTGGAGAAGGGCGCGGTTCTCCAGGACCAGGTCCACCGCGACCGGCTCGGCGGGGGGCAGCGGTGTCTCGGCGGTGACGGCGCCGTAGGCGGCGCGCAGGTGGCGCTCGATGCGCAGGCCCTGCGCGCGCGCTGGCAGGTCGGCGGCGGCCGGGGACCACTCGAGCCCGACGCGGTAGTAGAGGCGGCCCTGACCGGTGCGCTGCAGGATGAGGCCGGGCAGGGGCGGCGCCGCGTCCGGACCTGCGTCCCCGGCGAGCAGGTCCGGGCGTGGGCTCGCCGCCGGCTGCAAGGCGGGGATGAGCTGCGCCATGGGCAGCTGCGCGGTCCGGGTGGCGAACGAGCGGCCATCGAAGCTCGCCTCCCACTGCGGCTGCGCGCCGAGCCGCGGCAGCCAGGCGCGGGCTGTAAGGTGGGGGGTCTCGCGCTCATAGATGCGGGCGTACTCGGCGAGCGCCAGCACCGCGTAGGCGGTCTCCTGGGTGTTGCGCCAGCCGCCGCCGCCGCGCTGCTCGAGCAGGCCGCGGGCGAGCTTGGCCACGATCGGGTGATGGGGGAGGGTGCGCAGCAGCGCGAGCAGCACCATCGCGTCGGTGCGGGTCTCGGAGTGGAACAGCGGCGCGAGGCTGTAGGCGAGCCGCTCGTTCACGTGCGCGGTGCTCGGCAGCTCGGCGATGTTGCTGAGCAGCTCCTCGC
>DAOMZC010000320.1:0-7063 GCA_035437965.1 Pseudomonadota bacterium | reverse complement strand
CGTCGTGTCGGGGGACTGCGCATCCTCGTGGATGCGCGCCCGCACCTCGCACATCGCCGCCGACTCGCCGAGGAACGCCTGGGTCAGGCCGGCGGCGGCGGGGGCGCCATTGCCGGAGTGGGCGGGCGAGGTCTTGTGGGCGGCGCGGGCGACCCGCTCGGCCTCGGCGACCCGCTCGACGACGTCGGCCAGGGCGGTGGACTTGGGCACGTAGTCGGTGGCGCCGCGGCGCATCGCCTCGACCGCGTTCTCGATGGTGCCGTAGGCGGTCATCATGAGCACCGCCGGGGCCGGCCGCAGCTGCCGCAGAGGTCCGATCAGATCCAGGCCGCTCCCGTCGGGAAGCAGGTAGTCGAGCACCGCCAGGGTGTAGCTCCGCTGGCGCGCCTTGAGCAGGCCCTCCGCGGCGGTGGCGGCGACGTCCGCTTCGATGCCGCGCCGCCCGAGGAGGCGCTGGAGGGCGCGCGCATAGGTCTGTTCATCATCGATAATCAGGGTCCGCCATTCGCTCATTGACCCTACTTTACCCTGCCCCGCCGCAGAGTGTGGGCCCGCAAATCCGTCGCCGCTTCGGTCGGACCAGCGAGCCGCGGCGGGCGGAGCGCGGCGAACCGCTCAGTCCTTGGCTTCTTTGTCGCCGCCGCCCTTGTACATCGACTCGATGAGGTCCTTATAGTGCTCGGCGACGACCTTGCGCTTGACCTTGAGGGTCGGCGTCAGCTCGCCGTCGGCCTCGCTCAGCTCGCGCGGCAGCACGCGCACGTACTTGACCTGCTCCCAGCTCCCAAGCTTTGCGTTCAGCTCGCGCAGCTTCTCGTCGAGGCGCTTCTGGATCGCCGGGTGGCTGCCGAGCGCCGCGGCGTCGCCCGGCGGGCTCGCCCCCTGCTCGGAGATGAGCTTCTTGGCGACATCGACGTTGAGCGCCACCAGGGCGGTCACGTACTTGCGCTGGTCGCCGATGACCACCGCCTGGCTGACCAGCGGGTCCACCTTCAGCTGCCCCTCGATCATCTGCGGCGCGACGTACTTGCCGCCCGAGGTCTTGATGAGGTCCTTCTTGCGGTCGGTGATCTTGAGGAACCCCTCAGAATCAATCTCGCCGATGTCGCCGGTGTGGAACCAGCCGTCGGCGTCGAGCGCCTCGCGGGTGGCCTCCTCGAGCTTGTAGTAGCCGCGCAGGTTGGTGACGCCGCGGGTCAGGATCTCGCCGTCGGCGGCGATCTTCAGCTCGAGCTCGGGGTCAAGGGCCTGACCGACGGTGCCGAACTTGTAGTGGTCGACCCGGTTGATGGTCGTGAGCGAGTTGGTCTCGGTCAGGCCATAGCCCTCCAGGATCAGCATGCCGGCGGCGTGGAAGAACTCGGCCAGGTCGCGCGACAGCGGGGCGCTGCCCGAGACGAACCAGCGCAGGTTGCCGCCGAAGCGCTCGCGCAGCTTGCTGAACACCAGCTTGTCGGCCAGCTTGTACTGCACCCCGAGCAGCCCGCCCGGCTGCCGCCCCGCCTGGATCTCGCGGCTGGCGGCGATGCCGACCCCCAGCGCCCACTGCACGAGCTTCCACTTGACGGGGCCGCCGGCGCGCGACTTGGCCATGAAGCCGCCGTAGACCTTCTCGAAGATGCGCGGCACCCCGGCCATGAACGATGGCTTTACCTCCCCGAGGTTGTCGACGAGCTTCTCGATGCTCTCGGCGAACGCGGTGCAGAAGCCGACGCGCACCGCGACGATCTCCAGCAGCTTGCCGAAGCTGTGGGCGAGCGGCAAAAACAGGAGCTGCCGGTCCTGCGGGCGCACCGGCAGGGCGTTTGTGCCCTTCTTGGTGCCGAGCGTGTAGGCGTCGTGGGCGACCACCACCCCCTTGGGGTTGCCGGTGGTGCCCGAGGTGTAGATGATCGTCGCGATGTCGCTGCCGAGAAGGCCCCGGCGCAGCTCGGTCAGGGCGTGCGGCTCGGCCAGGCGGTGGGCGCGGCCCTTATCGGTGAGCTCGCGCAGCGGCATCACCCAGCTCTCGGTCTCGGGGCTCTGCTCGCCGGTGCCGAGCCACAGGATGACCTGCTTGACCGCCGGCAGCTCGCTGCGCAGCGCCAGCAGCTTCTGCAGCTGCTTCTGGTCCTCGGCGAACACCCACACCGCCTCGCTGTCGCGCAGGATGTAGCCGACGCTGTCCTTCAGGCTCGAGGGGTAGATCGGCACCGTGACGCCGCCGGCAAGCAGGAGCCCGAGGTCGGTCAGCGTCCACTCCTCGCGGGTGCTGCCGAGGATCGCGACCTTGTCGCCCGGCTTGCAGCCAAGGGCGAGGAGCCCGTGAGCGATGTCCGAGGCGCGCTCGTACGCCTCCTGCCAGCTCATCGTCTGCCACTGGCCGGCGCGCTTGCTCATGAAGGCGGGGGCGTTGGGCGTGGCGGCGGCGCGGTTGGCGAACATCTCGCCGATCGTCTTGCCATCGACCTTGCCATCGGTACGGTGCGGATCTTTCTGCGTCGTCGTCGTCGTCGTCGTCATCGTCATCTGGGGGGGTGCTCTCTTTGTCGTCAAGGCGGCCCGGAAGAAAGCCTGAAGGAAGATTTGTGCGGACCTGCGGTCGGGTGCACAAAGTGCCCAGACTGGCATGATAGCATCGCCGCTCTCGATGCAGGCAAAGATGCAGGAACCACGGCGCGGCGCGCCCCGGCCGCGAAAGAACGACAGGGACAAGGGACGCAAGCTGCTGTCGCCCAAGTCGGCGGCCGGGCGGGCCGGCGGGCCGGCTACCGGGCTGGCCGGCGGACCGGCCGGTCTACCGGCGTCCCCGCCGCGGTCGCGCCTCGGGGTCTCGCGCGCCGCGCCGACCCCGCGGGCGATCTACGAGTTCCTCGACCAGCACCTCATCGGTCAGGAGCCGGCCAAGCGCGCGATCGCCATCGCCGCCTACAACCACCACAAGCGCTGCGCCCTGCCCGCCGCCGACAAGCACCTTCTGCGCAAGTCCAACGTGCTGCTCATCGGGCCCACCGGCTCGGGCAAGACCCACCTCGTGCGGACGCTGGCGCAGTGCCTGGACGTGCCGCTGTCGATCGCCGACGCCACCGAGTACACCGAGGCCGGCTACTACGGCAAGGACGTCGAGCTGCTCGTCGCCGAGCTGCTGTTTCGCGCCAACCAGAACGTCGCCCGGGCGCAGACCGGGGTCATCTTCATCGACGAGATCGACAAGCTCGCCCGCCGCGCCCAGAGCTACAAGACCGGCGGCGGCACCCGCGACATCGGCGGCGAGGGCGTGCAGCAGGGCCTGCTCAAGCTGCTGGAGGGCCGCGAGCTCCTGGTGCCGACGAGCCTCACCCCCCAGCAGGGCCGGCCCGACCTCGTCCAGCTCGACACCACCGACATCCTGTTCATCGCCGCCGGGACGTTCAGCGACCTTTACGACTACACCGGCAGCGGATCGCGCGCCATCGGCTTCGGCGGCGACCCCCGCGACAGCGGCCGGACCGGCCCGAGCGCCAAGGCCGGCGGCGCGGCGCGGGTGCGCACCGAGGACCTCGTCGCCTACGGCATGCTCGCCGAGCTGCTCGGCCGGCTGCCGGTGCGCGTCCAGCCCGCCGCCCTCACCGAGGACGAGCTGTGCCCGGTGCTGACCCACCCGCAGGGCGCTCTCGTCCGCGAGTACGACTATCTCCTGCACCTCGACGGCGTCAAGCTCGACTGGAGCGAGCCGGCCCTGCGCGAGCTCGCCCGCGCCGCCCTCGCCCAGCGCTGCGGCGCCCGCGGCCTGCGCAGCCTCATGGAGACCGTCTGCGAGGACCTGATGTTCGAGGCCCCCGAGCGCCGCGGCCAGACAGTGCACCTCACCGCCGACTACGTCCGCGCGCGCCTGGCCCGCGCCGCCGGCGTCATGGACTAGCCGAGCCGCCCTGCTGCCGTCGGCCAGCCGCGCCGGCCCGCTGGCACCCCGGCGACTGCCGTGCTACCTGGGGAGCCCCCATGCCGAGCCCCCTCCACGAAGCGCCGCTCTGCGCGCTGCGCGAGTATCCCGACCTGCTCCTGCACCTGGTTCGCGAGCGGCTGGGGACGCCGCTGCCGGCCGAGGTCCGCGTGCGCGAGCAGCCTACCTGCTTCACCGAGGCCGCGATCGAAGAGTACCGCGCCGACGGCGTCTTCATCATCGAAGAGCCGAGCGGGCAGGCCCTGCTCGCTCTCATCGTCGAGGTGCAGCAGCAGCCGCAGAAGGACAAGCCGTTTCGCTGGCTGCGCTACGCCGCCCGGGTCCACGATGAGCACCGCTGCGAGACCCACCTCCTGGTGATTGCGACCGACGAAGCGACGGCTCGCTGGGCGCAGCGCCCGATCGCCACTTTCCTGCCCGGTCGCGGCGCGGCTGGCAATGCCCCCGTGGTGGTGAGCCCCGCCAACCTGCCCAAAGTCGCCTCCATCGAAGAGGCGCGGCAGCAGCCGGGCCCGGCCGTCCTGGCGGCGCTGCTGCACGCCGGGGCGGACGGCGACCTGGAAGGCTGTTACCGGACGCTGCGCGCGCTGCACGAGACAGCCCCGAGCCCCGAGGACGGTCTGGATCGAATCTGGTGGCTGCTCGGTCTTTTGGGCGGCATATTACCGCTAGAGCGCTTCACGGAGCTGCAGAGGCTGATCATGATGAAACCGGCGATGAATTTCATCCCCCGCACCGAGTTCGACAGCCCTCCCTACTACCGCGGCAAGGCCGAGGGCGAAGCCAAGGGCGAAGCCAAGGGCAAGGCCGAGGCCCTCTTGCGAGTGCTCGCGGCGCGAAACTTCTTGGTGACCGATGCGCAGCGGCAGGCAGTTCTGGACTGCCGCGATCACGCGCAGCTCGAGCGCTGGCTGGATGCGGCGGTGAGCGCGCCCTCGGCGGCGGCCCTGCTGGGCGCTCTCTAGGCCGTCGAGCGGCCGAGCGAGTTTGGGGCCCCGCCGCCCGCAGCTCTCAGGCGACCGGCGCGGGCGCAGACTCGGCAGGTTCCGGGGCGCCGGCCCGGTCGTATCGAAGTAGGCGGCGACGGCGGGACGGAGCGCCGCCTGCTGATTCGGATCGCCGGCCGGGTGCACGGTTGCCCTTACCCGCGGGAAGCAGCGGGGGGAACGCCGCCCGGGTTGCCGCGGCTGGTCAGCTCGCCGGTGGTGCTGGCGGCGGGGCTCTGGAAGTAGACCTCTTCGTAGGGGCAGGAGCAGTCGCGCTCTTTGGCCTCGACGTACTCGACCAGGCGGCCCTCGAAGTTGCGCAGGGTCAGCTTGTCGACGCCGTGGGTCATGAGGTAGCTCGGGCCGATCGGGATCTTGCCGCCGCCGCCGGGAGCGTCGATGACCAGGTGCGGGATCGCCATGCCCGAGACATAGCCGCGCAGCTGATCGATGAGCTGCAGGCCGGCGGCGACGGGCGTGCGCAGGTGATCGGTGCCGAAGACGGGGTCGCCCTGGAACAGGTAGTAGGGCTTGACGCGCATGCGCAAAAGGCCGCGGAACAGCGCCTCCAGGGTGCGCGCCGACGAGTTCACCCGGCGCAGCAGCACGGCCTGGTTGCCGAGCGGGATGCCGGCGTCGGCCAGCCGCTCGCAGGCGGCCTTGGCGGCGGGGGTGAGCTCCTTGGGGTGGTTGAAGTGGGTGTTGATGTAAAGCGGGTGGTAGCGGCGCAGCATCGCGCATAGCTCGTCGGTGACGCGCATCGGCAGGCAGACCGGCACGCGGGTCCCGATGCGGACGTAGTCGATGTGCGGGATGCTGCGCAGCTCCTTGAGGACCCACTCCAGCTTGTCGGTCGACATGGTCAGCGGGTCGCCGCCCGAGATCAGCACGTCGTGGATCTGCGGGTGGGCGCGGATGTAGGCGATGGCGCGCTCGATCGCGGCCTTGGCGATGGGCTCTTCGCCGCCGACCAGGCGCCGGCGGTTGCAGTGGCGGCAGTAGATCGCGCAGCGGTCCAGGGCGAGCAGCAGCACCCGATCCGGGTAGCGGTGGACCAGGCCGGTGGCCGGCGACAGGTCGTCTTCGCCCAGGGGATCGCGGTACTCGCCGGCGCTGTGGGTGAGCTCGGCGGCGGTGGGGACGACCTGCATGCGCACCGGGCAGAACGGGTGGTCGGGGTCGATGAGCGACAGGTAGTAGGGGGTGATGCCGACGCGGAACAGGTGCGGGGCGGCGCCGAGGCCCGCCTCTTCGGCCGGCGTCAGGCGGAGGTAGCGGGCGAGCTCGGACCCGCTGGTGATGCGGTGCTGCAGCTGCCAGCGCCAGTCGTTCCACAGCTCGGGGGCGACCTCGGCGGGGCGCAGCGAAGGGGGGGCCGCGGGGCTGCGGCTGGGGCCGGCGTGGCAGCCGGGGTCGCCGGCGGTCGGGCGAGCAGCGGGGAGGCCGGGCACGACGACGCCCGCGACGTCGTCGGCGCCCTCACGGATGAGCGGCAGGCGGCGCGCCGTCGCGGCGGACAGGGAGCTTGGCATGGGGCATGGCCTAGCCCAGAGGGAGTCGTCCCGTCAAGGGGCGTGCGCGGCGTTTTTGCGGCGCGGGCACCCGGCGGCACCGGCCGTTCGCTCGGGCCAGGCGAGCGCACCGTCGTCGGTGGGGCCGCTGGGCTTGAGCCGGCGAGGCCGCTAGGCAGACCCGGTGAGGCCGCTTGTTTGAGCCGGCGAGGCCGCTTGTTTGAGCCGGCGAGGGCCGCTTGCTCGACCCGGCGAGGCTGCTTGTTTGAGCCGGCGGGGCCGCTAGGCAGACCCGGCGAGGCCGCTTGCTCGACCCGGTGGGTCGGGGCATGATGCGCGCCATGCGCGATTGTCTGTCGGCACGGCCCCGCGTGATTGTTTATGTGTTCGCCAGCCCGCTGCTCTCCGACCAGGAGGACGGGGAGCTCGTGGCGCAGGTGGAGGAGATCTGCGCCGAGGAGGAGGTGACGTGCGTGGACACCGTCGTCGATCGCGGGCCGGCCAAGCAGCGCCGCGAGCAGTATCCGATCCTCGCCCGGCTGGCGGCGGACGACGTGGACGCGCTGCTCGTGGTGCGCTCGCCGCTCTATGAGCGGAGCGTCCCCGCCGACCGCCTGGAGGCGGCCTGCCCCGCGGGCCCCTTC
>DAOMZC010000319.1:0-7078 GCA_035437965.1 Pseudomonadota bacterium | reverse complement strand
GTTCAGCTGGTTGCGCAGCGCCAGCTGCACCGAGCAGTCATCCTCATCCGTGATGTAGATGACGGCGAGGATCGAGCCGTTGCGCAGAAAGCCGGTGTTGCGGCCGTCCAGGGCGCGCATCGAGCCCTCCAGCTGGCCCTCGACGCCGCAGCCGGTGTCACCGACGAGCGCCATGCACTGGAAGGCGCTGCTCGGTCCCACATCGACCTGCTTGCCGGTCATCGGATCGGTCTTCAGGTTCGGCGGGATGTTGGTGACCCCATCCACCTTGGAGATGAAGTTGGTGCCATCTTTAGGCACATAGCGGGTATCCGGACACAGCGAAGTACAGGCATCGCGGCCGGCCTGATCCTGGAAGTTGTTCTGCGTACACGGCTTGGCCTGCAGCATGCCGTCCTGGCCAGCGAAGGTGTTGCAGCTGGTGATATCGGAAGTGCCGCTGTTGGGCCACATCTGCCCCAGCGCGACATCGATGCCGATATCCGAGGTCGCGATCCCGACGTGGTAGTTGACGTCCAGGGAGTCGATCGTCTGGATGAACTTGGGAATGTTGGCGGCGAGCGCCTGCTGCTTGGGCCGCATCGACGGCGAGTTGTCGATGAGAAAGAGGATGTCGACGTCCTGCCGCAGCGAGAAATCAAGGGGCAGCGTTCCGATCGGAGCGTTGCACCGATTCAGCGCCGCAAGCCGCTGCTCTGGCGTTGCATTGTCCGGGATAGGGCACGGATTTCCGACCGGCGGCGCGACACAGGCACCGATTGCAAGGGTGACACCAAGCCCAGCCAGGGCGTGCACTATCAGTCGACGGCTCATGGGATCCTCCATCAATCGCGCACCGGGTTTGCAGCCTGCCTGGCCAGCGGGGGCTAGCCGAGTGCCGGGCGGCTATCTGAAGTAAGTGGCCGAAAGTAGCTGGCCGAAGTAAGTGGCCGAAGTCATTTGCTTAATTGTTCGCCCAGGGTTCCGCGCCGCTGGAACTGTGGCCCCCCCCTGGGCACAAGAGACACGCATAGCGATCGTGCTACCCGATCTTCTAGGGACGATCCACTCCGCAACCTTACACATTGTACAGCATCAGTGAACCGCGCAGCTAGAGCCTGCGGAGTGACCGTGGATTCTGTTTTGATTCCGCAGAGTTACGCGGATAAAAAATGCCGCGGCGACGGCGTCGACACAGTCTTCTTCAACGCGCAAGGAGACCAACCGATGTCGGCCCAAGGAGTCTTAGATAGTCTGGCATAGCCCTACAGAGTCCGTCAGAGGACACGGGCGGACATGTAAGCGCGGTACAAAACCTTTGACGTTATTTTGGTACCCATGTAGCTTCTTACCATGGTCAAACGAAAGTCCCCTACCCGCCCCGCTGCCAAAGCCCCGGTTTCACCCCCCGCCCCGTCTCTGGTCATCGAGCGCGTGCAGACCGGCGTGCGCCTTGAGAAGCGCATCCTCAAGGTCTTGAAGGGCCTGGCCGAGCTGACCGAGCTGTCGCTCGGCGATCTGCTGGAGGGAATCGTCCTGCATGCCTTTGAGGGCAAGGCGCCGTTCCGCCCGGAGACGCTGCAGAAGATCGCCGAGCTCAAACGGATCTACGGCCTGGACCTCGACGCGCGGGCCAGCCACCGGCTGCGCGAGTCCGCCCCCACCGCCGGCAAGCCCGAGGAGGAATAGGACATGGGCGGTCGACCTTGGGTCTGGACGATTGGCCGCGGGCTCCTGGGCGCGTGGCTCGTGCACCTGAGCCTGGGCCTTGTGCTGCGCGGCTCGTCGCGGCTGCTCGTCCTTCTGGGGCTCGTCGAGGTGCTGGCGGCGCTGCTGTTCATCCCCCGCCGGACCTGCAGGTGGGGCGGCGCGCTGCTCCTTTTCGTCCTCTGCTTCGCCGCCGGCTTCCACCTGCGGGCGGGCGAGTCGGCGGCGCTCTTGTGGGGGTACGCCGCGGGCGTGCTCGCGCTGCTGGCAGCGACCCTCGAGCGCAGCCCCTGGACAACCGCCAAAGGGGGATCCGCCCGCGCCCACAAGCTCTGCCGGGCGGACCGCGAGTTCCTGCACGCCTTCGAGGCCACCCGCATCGCTCCGGCGGAGTTTCACCACCGCGAGCACATCCGCGCCGCCTGGGCGGTGCTCTGCCGCTACCCGCTCGACGAGGCGCTACGCCGCTACCGCGCCGCCCTGCAGCGAGTGGCGGCCCGCGCCGGCAAGCCGGGCATCTACCACGAGACCATCACCTGCGCCTACCTGCTGCTGATCCACGAGCGCCTGACCGCCCAGAGCTCCAGCGGCGGCGGTGACAGCCTGCAGTTCACCGAGTTTGCCGAGCGCAACCCGGACCTTCTGACCTGGCGTCCATCGATCCTGGACGCCTACTACAGCAAGGAAGTCCTGGGCTCCGAGCGCGCGCGGCAGATCTTCATCCTCCCCGGCGGACCGGCCGCGGCGTCAGCTGCTCGCTGACGCGCGGCCGTGCCGGGGCTTGTACCTACTTGCCCTTCTTCTCCTCGAAGAAGCCGGCCAAAAGGAGCTTGAGCTTGACGCTGTCACCGAGGCTGATCTTGGCCCCGACGCTGTCCGCGCCGATGCCGAAGTCCTTGCGGTTGAGCGAGATCTCCGTCTTGTACACGTTCTCCATGATGCCGGCGCCGTTCTTGCCGATGACCGGCTCGAACGGAATCGTCATGTTCTTCTTGACCCCGTGCATGTCCAGGGTCCCATCGACGACGATCTTGGCGCCGTCCTTTTTGACCCCGGTCGAGGTGAAGGTGATCTTGGGGAACTTCTTGACGTCAAAGAAGTCGTCGCTCCGCAGGTGGGTGTCGCGGGTCTTGTTGTTGGTCGAGATCGAGGCGGCGTCGATCTCGATCTGGACCTTGGCGTCGGCCAGGGTGTCCGGATCACCGCTGACGGTGACCTTGTACTTGTCGAAATGGCCCTGCACATCGAACAGCAGCGTCGAAGCGGTGAATCCAAAAATGGAGTGGTTGGGGTCGACCTCGAAGGTCTTGGGGCCGGCCTGGGCGGCACCGACAAGACCTAAGAGCGCGACGCTACCGACGAGTAACTTGATGCGGTTCAAGGGAGACCTCCTGTGGATACATTCAGCAGTTGGATGACTGGGTGGCTCTGCGTCCGGCGCGAGAGCCTTCCTGGGCTAAAGCCAAAGGTACGATCAGCTTCTCCTTTGTACAAGATGCACTTCATCTCAGGATCCGGATTCCGGATAAAACTCCCCGCGGGCCGCACCGCGGCCTACATCAGCACCACCGGCCCCATACCACCCCAACCAGCCGCCGCCTCCCCCGCGTAGTGCCAGGTCCTTCTCGATATCGAACTGGCGTCATCGCCAAAGTGCAAGGACCGCCGGCTGGAACCGGATCCGCAATCGCTGCGACGATCGCTACGACTTCGACGCGCTGGAGTAGCAGATGTTCACCGAGTCCGCAGGATCGCGGACGCAGGCCGCCAGCAGCCAGGAGCTTCCCGGCTCACGGCCGCCCCGCTAGTCGGGAAGCTCGTCCACGCCAGCGACGATGACACCGAACAGGTCGCCGATGGTGGCCAGGCTGGCCTCTTGCAGCGCCGCCGCCGAGACGACGCCGCCGCGCGCGGTGGGCAGCGCGCGGGTCGCGGTGGCGGCGGCGACCACCGTGGGACGATAGCCGAGGTTGAAGGCGCCGCGCGCGGTGGAGTTGACGCAGATATGGGTCATGAAGCCGGCGAGCACCACGCTGCTCACCCCGAGCTTCTGCAGGCGCTCGTGCAGATCGGTCTGCACGAAGGAGTTGGGAAAGTTCTTTACGATCACCGGCTCGCCGCCGCGCGGCTCCACCTTGTCGGCGATGGCGCCGATCTCGGCCCGCACGTCGTACGGGGAGCCGGGCCCGGCGTCGTGCTGGATGTGGATGATCGGAATGGCGAGCGCCCGCGCCCGCGCAAGGAGCCGCGCCGCCTCGTCGAGCGCCGGCTCGACTCCCGCCAGCTGCATCACTCCGGTTCGGTAGGTGTTCTGGCAGTCGATCATGACCAGGGCCGACTGGCGCAGCGCCCCCGGCTCCTGGCCGAGCCCCGCGACCTCGCGCAACGTCTTTAGCTCACTCATGGCAGGTCCTCCGGAAAAAAGTCCTCCCAGAACTTATGCCGCGGCGGCGGCCGGGTAAAGGACCAAGGCGGCGCGGTGGAATCTGCATCGTGGGGGTTGACGGCGGACGCGGCCTTTCATCAAATGGCCGCGTCGTTTGCCCTGGTCTCCGCCGCTTTTGAGGTGCTGATGATGCGCGCTGATGGAAAAATCCTCGTCCTCCTTTTCTGCCTGAGCGCTGCCTGCTCGAGCGGCGGGAGCCCCCCAACTCCGCCCTCCGCCGATATGAGCATCAGCGGCTCCGCCGATCTGGCGGTAGACCCGCCCGCCGATCTGGCCGGTGCCGATCTGGCCGGTGCCGATCTGGCCATGAGGCCGCCCGACCTGGCGATGCCGCCGCCGCCGGACCTGGCCGGCATCGACCTCGCCGGGGTCACGCCGGATCTGGCGACGCCGCCGGACCTGTCGGTGTCCCCCGACCTGGCCATGTCGCCGCCGGACCTGTCGGCGGGCGGCTCGTGCTTGCCCGGCGCCTACCGCTGCGGCGTCGGCAACGCGGTCGAGGTCTGCAACTCCACCGGCACCGCCTGGCTGCACGTGTCGACCTGCGCCGTGTCGTGCACCGCCGGCCTGTGCACCGGCGCCTGCACCGCCGGCAGCCGCCGCTGCAACATGAAATCGGTCGAGGAGTGCAACACCGCCGGCACCACCTGGACCACCGTCGAGACCTGCGCGGGCAGCTGCTCCAGCGGGGTGTGCGCGCTGACCAGCCTCGACGTCACCACCAACCGCAACCTCGACGGCGAGATCGTCGTCGATGGCGACTTCACGGTCCGCTCGGGCGTCACCGTGACCGCCACCACCGGCATGCTGACCGTGCGCGCCCGCAACATCACGGTCGAGAACATGGGCACCATCACCGCCGCGCCCCGGGGCAACAAGTTCGGCCGCGGCAGCGGCTCCAGCGCCACCACCACCTCCTACAGCGGCGGCGGCGGCGGCAACGGTCAGCGGGGCAGCGACGACACCAGCGGCTCCAGCTACGCCGGCCGCGGCGGCGCCGCGATCCCGAGCGACACCGACATCGACGTCGAGGGCGGCGGCAACGGGGCGCCCGGCGTGTCGCCCGGCGGCGGTGCCGGCGGCGTCGGCGGCGGCGTCATCCGCCTCATCGCCAGCGACAGCATCACCATCACCGGCTTTTTGACCGCCAACGGCACCGCCGGCAGCCCCAATATCAGCACCAGCTACGGCGGCGGCGGCGGGGGCGCCGGCGGCGGCATCCTGCTCGCCGCGACCGGCAAGATCAAGGTGAGCGGCGCGATCTCGGCCAGCGGCGGCGCCGGCGGCAAGGGGTACTACGACGTGGGCGGCGCCGGCGGGCTTGGTCGGGTGCGCATCCTCTCGGGCGACACGCGCACCGTGACCGGCACCATCACCGGCGTGCGCACCGAGGACATCCTGCCGCCCCTGCTCATCACCTCGAGCACCCACCCCGACCCGGACCGCATCTACAACGACGACTTCTACACCCTGTCGCTCGCCTGGACGAGCCCCTTCGCGGCGCGCCAGGGCTACTACCACCTGATCAGCACCAGCGAGTTCCAGGTCCCGACGCCGGCCACCGGCGCCTTCATCAACACCGAGACCGCGCCCTACTCACCCAGCGCGATCCGCAGCGGCAGCAACTACTTCCACATCGTGTCGGTGGACGCGCTCACCAACGTCGGCAAGGTCGAAAACAGCTTCCGCATCCAGATCAACACCCAGCCGCCGACGCTGTCGTCGAGCAGCCACCCCTCCAGCACCGCCTGGTACCTGAACCGCGACGTGTTCTTCCAGTGGTCGTTCCCGGTGGCCGATCAGAACGTCAAGGGCGCCTACTACGTCTTTGACAACTACGGCACGACCATCCCGACCAAGGGCGACACGCTGGTCCGGCTGCCGCAGAAGCAGCTGTTGCGCACCGGCGTCGCGCCGGGCATCTGGGTGCTGCACGTGCTGTCGATCGATCAGGCGGACTACCTGACCAAGGCGGCCTCCCACTACCGCGTGCAGATCGGCGACGACCCCGGCAACGGCGCCCTGCTTGGCCAGGTCACCGACGCGATGGGCAAGCCGATCGACGGCGCCGTGGTCAGCGTCAACCGCGGTCTGTGGATGCAGACCACCAACTCCACCGGCAACTACAACTTCGCCACCCTCAGCGCCGGCACCTACGAGCTGCGCACGACCAAGGCGGGGCGGGCGCCGGCGACCCAGATGATCACCGTCAACAAGGGCGCCTCGACCACCGCCAACGTCTCGCTCCCCTAGTCACTCCCACCGCTGGCCGGCGCGCTGCCTGACGGCGCGACCGGCCAGCCTTGCCCGGCGACGAACTCGCGCAGCTCCACCGTATCCAGGGAGACCGGCGGCAGGTAGGTCTCGAGGCGCCGGCGCGTCCACCAGCCGGCGCCGCGATCCTTGAGCGTGGTGAGCTTGTACTCGAACAGCTCGGCGCGGATCCACTTGGGGGCGCCCTCGGGGAAGGGGTTGTTCGCGAGCAGCGACAGCGCGCCGCGGTCGCCCTGCAGCAGCTTGTAGATAAGGTGCAAGAGCCACGGCTCGCGGTCGTAGCTCGACATGGCGGCGAACCAGATCTGCCAGTCGAGGCGCAGCTGGTAGGGCGCGACCACGCACGGGCGGCGGTGGATGTCGCCGGGCTTGCACTTGAACTCGTACTCCCGCCAGCGCACCTTGCCATCGGTGGGCACGCCGTCGGTGCCCAAGAGGATGATCTCGTTGCGGGTGCGGCCGACGCTGCCGAAGGCGCCGTAGGTGTTGACCAGGTGCAGGCGGTCAAACGAGCTGTTCATCAGCTGCCCCGGCGACAGCAGGTTCACCACCGGCTGGATGCTGAGGCCGGCGACCAGGATCAGCAGCGCCCAGCCGAGCCGGCGCTGCACCGGCGACGGCGCCGCCGCCCGACCGAGCGGAGCCTCGAGCGCGGTGCGCGGACGGTCCAGC
>DAOMZC010000318.1:0-7091 GCA_035437965.1 Pseudomonadota bacterium | reverse complement strand
CGCCCCCGATCCGGCCGCTGATGCTGCCGCCGCAGTCACGTCCTCGTGGGTGGCTCGACCCGAAGCTGCCATCCCGTGGACAGCCTCGGGCTTCCGGTCGGCTCTACCCGGCCCGCCGGGCAGCGGTGCGGCCACCACATCCGCATCGACCGGCGCCGGCTCACGCCGATCCGGCTTGCGGCCAGCCGGGAGCAGCAGCGCCATCGCCTCCAGCGGCAGCGGAGAGCGCAAGAGCACTGCGAAGAAGCAGCGGAGCGCAAGCAAGAATCGCGTCATATCCCTTGAGGATGTATGCCTCGCTTTCCGTCGTGTCAATATCCCCCGCACGCAGACCTTGTCTGACGTGGGCGAATTCGACCGCTAGTTGTAGGTTTTGCCGCTGATCACCGCATAGCCGCAGGGCATGTGAGTAAAGTGCACCACCGCGGCCGGGCCGCTCTTGTTTGTATACTTGGCCGTCGCGGCGGGGATGTACTCGCCCTCGACCTCGATGATCTGGCCGGCGGTCAGCGGAATCTCCATCGGCAGCCCGGTCGGGTCGGTGACCGAGGCGACGTTCATCGCCAGGTGGACGTTGCTCGTGTCGACGACCGTCTTGTCATAGACCCACGAGGTGTGGAGCACGCTGCTCTCGGCGAGCTCGTGGACGCCGTTGCGCCCGGTCTGCAGGCCCTTGTACTCATCGATGCGAACCACGATCTGGATCGCCGTCACCCCGGGGTTGCGCATGTTGCAAGAAGCCGGCGGCGGCATCGGGGCGGGCCACGCCATCGCCAAATCGGCGTTCCCGCGCGCCAGATCCGGCGAGCGCAGGTCGGACCCCAGATCGCGCGGGCCCGCCAGATCCGCCGCCAGCGCCGCGTCGTCCACCGACCCATTCAGCTTCACCTCATCGGGACCCCGACAAGCAGTCAAGGACAGCAGGACAGCACAGACACAGGCAACAGCGGGCGCAGCGTAGGCGGGCATAGCGTACGATCGAGCGGTCATCGGCGAGCGAGCTCCTGGAGGCGCCTTGCCGGCAGCCTTCTGGCGGCGGAGCTTACCGCCTTTGCCGCCCGGACTTCAACGAACCGCGACGCGGCCCACGAAATTCCGCTATTCTTTCGGCCAGCACTTTTGGGCCTGGGTCCTGTGGCTCGCATCTTCAACGCGAGGTTCCGATGAGATCCCGTACTTCCTGGTCCTCCATCCTCATCTGGCTGGCCATTGCTACCGGGGTGATCCTGGTGATCAGTCTGCAGCCGCGGCTGCGCTCGGGTCCGATCGTGCTCGTGCGCCATGCCGAGAAGGTCGACTCGTCCAAGGACGCGGCGCTGAACCCGGCCGGCGAGGCCCGCGCCGCGCGGCTTGCCGAGGTCCTCGGCAGCTTCGGAATTCAGACCATCTACACGAGCGAATACAAGCGCACCGCGCAGACCGCGCAGCCGCTTGCCCAGCGCCTGGGGCTCACCCCGATCGTCATCCAGGCGACCGATCAAGGAGGTCTGCTGCAGCAGCTACCAAAAGCGCCGCGCCCGGCCCTTATCGTCGGTCACGGCGACACTGTACCGGCGCTCATCAAGCAGCTCGGGGTGCGCGAGCCGGTGGAGATTGCGGGCGATGATTTCGGCAACATCTATGTGGTCGTGCCGCACCTGATGGGCCCGCCCACCCTGCTCCACCTGCGCTACTAGCTAGGCCGCTCAGGCGGCGCAGCTGTCTGCCCCGGCTGCTTCCTCGGCCGCGGCGCCGCTCGGCTCGACAAACAGCGGGCCGCTCGTCGGCGCGCTGCGGCGTCCCCGGCGTCCGGGCCGCGGCTCGGCGGCGTCGAAGGGGCTGGCCGGGGCGGCCTTGGCACGCGGTCGCGGCAGGTTGATCGCATCCAGCCGGCGCGACAGGTCGCGATCCTCCTCGGCATAAACGCGCGCGTAGGCCAGGGCCCGCTGACACTTGCCGAGCAGCGCCTCTTGCGCGTCGCTCAGCGCCTCGCGCGCGGTGGCAAGGGCCTGCTCGGCGGCGGCGACCGCCTCGGCCTGGGTCAGCACGCGCGCCGCCGCTTCGCGCAGCACCGCCTGGTCCACATCGGGAAACTTGAGCGCCAGGAGCTCCGTATCAAATAGTTCGATCACCGCCTGCAGGCCGGGGTTGATCGGAGAGTCGAGCGCGACAGCTGGGGGTACGGAAGAAGTGTTCATGTCAGTTCTCCTAGGTCACGCGGGGAATCTGAACATACACGCAGTTATACTGCAAATACTTTCAGTGTTTATCAGCGCTTGCCCGGCGCCCATTGCGCAGTTTCCGGCCCATCCACCTGGCACCTTGGGTCCCGCAGGTTTGCTACGGTCACACTGCCCATGCCACAATCGCGGCGAGTCAACACCATGAACGAAACCAAGTGCCGCTGCGGCCACGACATCACCCATCCGATGGTCCACCCCGATCCGAAGTACAGCATCGGCGGCTGGCTGCTGCTCCTCATGGGAGCCACTCCCAAGCCGATCCACGCGGTCTACAAGTGCGGCCGCTGCCTCCAGGTGCTGGGCGTGACCCGCGACCCCAAGGTCTTGCGCGAGTTCAGCTAGTTCACATCCGGAAACCTACTGCGGCCCTTGAGCGGCGCGGCGTCCGTCCTCACGGCCTCAAGGCCGCTCCGGGCGGGCGCCGCGCCGCTCAAGGCTCCTCGCTACGGTTTCCGGATGTGAACCAGCTAGCAGTCGGCGCGGAACACCCAGACGCCACGGTGCAGGTCGCGCGTCTCGCCCAGGCCCGGCAGATCGGTAGCGCGCGGGATGTCGACGCGGGTCGCCGGGAAGGCGTAGATCCAGCGGCGGACCCGATCGCGCGGGATGCCGCGGGCCTGCAGGTAGCCTTCCATGTCGAGCGCTCGGCGGGCCGCCTCTTCCTCCCCGCTCTCCGGGGATGAGACAATCAGGAACATCGTGCTCCGTAGCAGCGCCTGGCGGGCCAGGCGATCCAGGCGCTCTTCGCGGTGCGGGGCGAGCTGGCGGCGGCCGCTGCTGAAGTAGAAGACCTCGTGCGGCAGGTGGGCCATGAGCTTGAGGAAGCGGCCGCGGTGCTCGGGATCGACGGCGATGACGGCCGGGCGGATCTGGGTCGTGGTGCACACCGCCCCGGGGACGTTCGGGCCGGGGCTGGGGGCGGCCGGCGGGGAGCACTCCTTCTGTACGTCCTCGAGCAGCTGGCGGATGTCCGGGCTGCACAGCGCGATCTTGAGCGCATCGTTGAGCTCGGCTTCCAGGTGCTTGAGCTGCTGCCCCTGAAAGGCGACCAGCTCCTGCAGCGCGTCGAGGCGGCTCTGGGTGTTCTCGATTCCGCACGCCGACGCCGCGAGCGCTCCAACAAGCAGGAGGGTCCGCCGGGAACCCGCGCGCCGCGCCGTCGGGAAGCTCTTGGTCTTCATGACTTTCGCATGACTTTCGCATGTTGTGGCCGCTGCATGTCCGCCTTAGCGTCGCGCCGCGAGCACGTGAATGGTCGCCGTGCGCGGGGGCGCGGACCCGGTGGCGGCGAAGGCCTGGCGGAGGCAGCTGGTCAGCCCAGAGCGATGCACCAGCAGCGGGCCCTGCACGACCTGGAGCGCTCCGCTGCGCTCCAGCTGGATGACTCCGCTCGGCAGACCGGGCAGCGTGCGCAGCTCTTTTTCCGCGCAGATGCGCAGTACTTTTTCTTGCGCCGCGTCCACTCCGGAAAACCAGAATGTTCGATAGGAAGCTGGGGCAGCGCGCCGGACGGCTGGCTCGCCCGGTCCCGTCGTCGTGTCCGATGCGCGCGGCGGCTCGCCCGGCCCGCCCCCTGCTGCAAGCGACGCTGCTGATCCATCCTCAGCGCGGCGCCCGGCTCCCGGCGCGGGTGCCGCCGCTGACCCGTCTTCGGCGCGGCGCCCGCCTCCTGCTACAAGCGGCGCCGCTGACCCATCCCCAGCTCGGCGGCCGCCTCCCGCTACGAGCAGCGCTGCTGATCCATCTTCGGCTCGGCGGCCGTCGCCCGGTGCCGCGCTCGTCAGGGGTTTTACCCCCGACGCCGTCCCAGTATCCTGTCCGGCAGCCGCGGCGCCCCCTGGAGCAGTCCGAGTCCGCGGCGCGCCGCCCGCCAGCAGCACGCGCCCCACCGCCAGACCGCCGCCGAGCAGCGCCACCGAACCGAGGATGGCCCAGATTCGCCGCCGCCCCCCGAGCGCGCTCACCTCGGCCTCGCGGCTCGCCGGGAACACCAGCGTCTGCGGCGGCCCCAGACCCAGCTCCCCCGCCGCCTCCACCGCGTCCATGAACTCGCGCACCGAGCCATAGCGCGCCTCCGGCTGCTTGGCGAGCGCGCGCCGCAGCACCCGCGCCAGCGGCGAGTCGGGGAGCGCCGCGGGCTCCTCATGCACCACCCGCTCTAGAGTCCGGTAAAGCGCCTCCCCGGGGGTGTAGAACGCCGGCTGACCGGCGAGCATCTCATACAGGATGAGCGCGAGCGCAAACTGATCCGCCCGGTGATCCACAAGCTCCAGCCGCCCCACCGCCTGCTCCGGCGCCATGTACCCGGGAGTGCCCATCACCGACGCGTGAGCGGTCAGCGGGGTGCGCGCGTCCTGGGTCAGCTTGGCGATCCCGAAGTCGAGGATCTTGACGAAGTTCGGCCGCCCGCCGTGACGGTCGAGGAAGATGTTGCTCGGCTTCAGGTCGCGGTGGACCACCCCGGCGGCGTGCGCGGCGCACAGGCCCTCGCCGATCTGGGCGAAGATGTCGAGCGCGGTCGCGACCGGCAGCGCCCCCGCGCGGTGCAGCAGCGCCGCCAGCGTCTCGCCCTCCAGGTACTCCATGGCGATGAACGGCTGACCATCGTAGGTGTAGTCCCAGTCGATGACGTCGACGATGTGGGCGCTGCGGATGCTCGCCAGGATCTCGGCCTCGCGGCGGAAACGATCTAGAAAGTCGCGCTGCTCGCCGATCTCCACCCGCAGGAGCTTCAGGGCAAACTGACGCGGAATCCGCGCATGGGTGACCAAGAATACATCCGCCATACCACCAAAGCCGAGCCGGTGATCGACGAGGTAGGTACCATTTATGACCTGGCCAGACTGAAGCATGGCGAGCCCGGGTCTAGAACGACGCTTGGTTCATGAACACCGCGATCCGCTGACCGGTGCTGGAAGAGACTGCTATATCGAGCCGTCCCCAGCTCGGCGCCGCCGGGTCGATCACGCCCACCGCCACCGCGTCGGTCCCGGGCGGCACCGGGACCTGCGGACCGGCGGTCAAGGTGCCAGCTCCCTGGTTGAAGAACAGGCTGAGCGCGCCATCCCGCACCACCAGCAGATCGTCCAGTCCGTCGGCGTCCAGGTCGGCCACCGCCGCCGCCGCCGGGGTCTTGTTCCCGAGCAGCGCCTGCAGCCGGCCCGAGACCACGTCGTTATAGCGCAGCTGCTTGCCGCCCGGCAGGCGCAGAAAGACGATCACTCCCGGCGGGGCCGACTGGAACACCAGCACATCGGACTGCCCGTCGCCGTCGATGTCGCCCACCGCCTGCGCCACCACCGCGCTGGGAGTCGGCCGAGTGGCGCCGTCCACCGTGAGCTTCTCGGCGAAGGGGCTGAGCTCCGAGGCGCGGTAGGCCAGCGTCCCGACCTCGGTCTGGACCGCGAACAGGCTCCCCTTCTGATCCGCGGCGAGCCCGAGCGCGACCTTGAAATCGAGCGCCATGGGATTGAGCAGCTGGCACATTCCGGTAGAAAACAGGCACAGATCGGCAAGGATCGAAGGGCTGGTATTTACCGGGTTCTTGGATAAGACAAGGACCGTCGCCCCCCCAAGCGCCGCCAGCCCCGACGGCGCCGACGCGAACGGGTAGGCGCGGTAGGCCCCGAGGGTCTGCGGCACGGTCGGCGCGAGGAGGCTACTAGTCAGCCGATACTCGCCGATGCGCAGCTGCCGGTCGGGCGAGCCGGCAAACGGCGGAAACTGGTTCAGGGTGTAGACCGTGTTGGTCCTGCTTATTCCTATCCAGATCGGATAGTCGCTGTTCACACTGCTGTCGTAGCTCTTGGGCGGCTGGGTGAACTGCGGCTCGACGAACAGGCGCAGCTCGGCGGTGCGGTCGGGCTGCCCGGGCTGCACCAGGGCAATCTGGGCCTCCCCGGGGGTGAAGCTGTGCGAGCTGAGCTCCACCGGCTTGAGGTCGGCGGCCAGAGCCCCGCCGGTCGCCGTCCCCAGGACCAGGTCCTTGGCCCCCGGACGGCGCAGGACCAGCAGGCCCCCGTCGGAAGGGGCCGGCTTCACCTCAACCTGGACCTTCCCACCGGTGCTCAGCGACAGCCGCGCCGGTGAGACGGTCAGCATCGGCGTCCCGGCCGGCGGGCTCACCGTGCAGCGCGGATCGTCGGGGTCGAGCTCGCACAGGTTGCGCGTGCAGCCGCCGAGCGCCAGCGCCAGCAGCGGCAGGCCCAGCACCGCTCCCGGCAAGAGTTTGTTCGTCGCAGCCATCACTTCACCTCGGTCGAGCTGGGTCTTTGGCGCTCGGGCCAGAACAGGGTCATGCCGATGCTGACGGCCAGGGCGCTCGTCGCTGCATAGCCGAGCGTGTAGGCCACTTTGTTGTCGAGTACGCAGACCTTGGAGAGGGCCGCGCCCGCGTCACAGTCCATCGTCGTCGGGCGCCCATCGGTGACGTTGAGGGCGAAGGCAGTGATCAGCGTCGCGATCCCGACGCCGCCGAGGATTCCGGCGATGAGCTTGCGGCGGGGCGACAGCGGACGCGGACGATCGGGCGGGCGGGCGCTCGGGGCGGCGGTGGCCGCGTGCTCGCGGGGGGCCGGGGCGGCGTCGGGGGTGCTCGCGGTCGCGCCGGTCTGTCGGGCAGTCGCCGGCTCGGGGGGGTCCGCCGCGGGGGCGCTGGCGGCCGGTCCGCCCGGTCGAGTGAAGGTCGGCTCGGGGGTGGTCGGCGAGGATGGACGAAGGGCCGGCCAGGTCACTCCCTTGCTGGCGACCAGGGTCCCGGTGCTCGCGTCCGCCTTGGCGGCGGGCGCCCCCGGACGCGTGGACGTCGGTGGGGTTGGCGCGCCTGCTGCGGCCGGACGGCGCGGCGCCGTCGCTTCGGCGCGCAGGCGG
>DAOMZC010000317.1:0-7095 GCA_035437965.1 Pseudomonadota bacterium | reverse complement strand
CGGGACCAGCGCCGCGGCGCCCGAGGCAGCGGCTCGGCCGAGTGGGGCGGCTTCCGAGGCGGTGAGCCCGGTTGCTGCAGCGACCGCTCCAGAGGTCGCCGCGGCCGAGCCCAAGGCGCCGCGCAAGCGCCCGGCGGCCGCGGTAGAGCCTGGGTCGGCCGAGTCGGCCGAGTCGGCGCTGACCAGCAAGCGCCGCGTGCGCAAGAGCGCCTAGTCCAGCGGCCCGTACCAGAGATCCGAAAGCGGACACCGCTGCGTATTTTTCCCCCCTTGCGAGCGCGCAAGGCGGTGATTATTTCGAACTTGCTCTCGGGAAATCGGAAATAGGCGAGCCCGGGTAGCAGCTTGGTGCGGATCGTCCGGAGCCTCCTACGGCAGCGTCACTGCGGTGACTTGCGAAGCCGTAGGGCCCGGTGACTCGCGACCACCGGATGGAAAGTGCAGCCCGGAATTTCCGGGTTCAAGGAAGCGCCGCCTGGTCCAGGTGCGCAAGCGCTAGTTATCGCCAAAGGCGAGTAGAAAGGAGAAAAACCATGTCAACCATCGTTCGTCGACCGACTCCAGGAAACACTGCCGCGCTGCCGTCTGTTTTTAGCGACTGGGATCCTTTCCGGCTTATGGATAGCCTGTTGCGCTGGGAGCCGTACCAGGAAGCCGCTGCGGCACGTCGTGGGGAGCAGGTCGCGTTCGTTCCTCGCTTCGATGTCAAAGAGACCAAGGACGCGTTCCACTTCAAGGCCGACCTGCCGGGCGTAAATGACAACGACGTCGACATCTCGCTCAGCGGCAACCAGCTGACGATCACCGGCAAGCGCGAGGCCGAGCAGCAGCAGACGGGCGACAACTTCTTCATGATGGAGCGGAGCTACGGCAGCTTCAGCCGCAGCTTCGCCCTGCCGACGAGTGCCGACGTCGACAAGATCAAGGCCGACCTGCGAAACGGTGTGCTCACCATCGAGCTGCCCAAGCGCGCCGAGTCGCAGCCGCGCAAGATCTCGGTCAAGGCGACGACCAGCCCGACCGGCCAGGGCACCCAGAACAGCCCGAGCTAGCCGGCGCTGAGCAGGCAGCCGCTCCCGGCGGCAGCTGCGGCGGGCCCGGTCAGCGGAGGGCGACCGGGCGACCGTAACCTTCGCCCCGGCGTTCGTCTCGGGGTCCCGGTGGGTCCTACAATAGCCCTTGATTGACGGGGGGCCTTGCGGCATCTTGCCACCTTCGAGAGCGGCGATGCCGCCCGCGGATCCACGCATGCCCCAAGGCGACCTGAGCACTCCCATCGAACGCCGCGAGCGCTTCCTCAACCTGGGAGTGCTCGCATTCCTTTGTCTTTTGTACATCCCGTTCTCCGGCAACTACGGACTGTGGGACCCGTGGGAGACCCACTACGGCGAGGTCGCCCGACAGATGACGGCGCGCGGTGACTGGATCAGCCTGTGGTGGCCGGGCTCCCCCCAGGACCCGGCGAGCGGGGTGTTCTTCTCCAAGCCGGTCCTCACCTTCTGGCTGATGGCGCTGTCGCTGAAGCTCGCCGGGCTCGGTCACGACGGGGCGGCCTACGTCAGCGAGATGGCCATGACCTTCCGCGCCGAGTGGGCGCTGCGCATGCCGTTCGTGCTGCTCGGGGCGCTGGGGGTGTGGGCTACCTGGTACCTGGTGCGGCGGACGGTGTCGCGGCGCGCCGCGCTGTGGTCGGCCATCGTGCTCGCGACCTCCACGCAGTGGGCGCTGATCACGCGGCAGGCGATGACCGACATGCCGTTCGTGGTGCCGATGACGGTGGCGGTCGTGTTCGCCGGCCTGGCCCTGTTGCCGCTGCGCCGCGACCCGGAAGATCCCGACTCGCCGGTTGACGATCTGAACGCGGTGCTGCCGCGCCGGCGGCTGAAGCTGGGCAGCGTGGAGCTCAGCTGGCCGCATGCGCCGGCCTTTTATCTGCTGATGGCGCTTTACGTCGGCGTCGTCTTGCCGCAGCTCGTCGTCGATCTGATCCAGCTGGAGAGCTTCCCGATCCTCATCGCCGGGCACGCCTACCGGGTGGTCGGGGCGGTGGCGATCCTGCCGTTCGCGCTGCTGTTCCTGGTCTCGCTCATCTGGTGCAGCGAGGCGAAGAATCGGCGGTCGATCTACCTGTGGGTGGCCTATCTCATGGGGGGACTGGGGACGCTCGCCAAGGGGCCGGCGGGGCTCGGGCTGCCGGTGATCATCCTGGTGCTGTTCCTGGTGCTGACGGGGCGGCTGGCCGAGTTTCTCGGGGCGCGGCGGGACAGGCCGCTCGGCCCGCGCTGGCTGCGCAACCTGCCGGCGCCGCTCTCGGCGCTTACCGAGTATGAAGGCGGGCTAGAGATCGGTCGCGGCACGCTGATGTTCCTGTGCGTCTGCGGGCCGTGGTTCGCAGCGATGCTGGCCCGCCACGGGCTGCCGTTCTGGATCGAGCTCATTGGCGACAACTACGTCCACCGCGCGCAGGGGCGGCACGGCGACCGCGGGACCTTCGATTACTACCTGCGGCAGCTCGGCGCCGGCATGTTTCCGTGGTCTGGGGTCGTCGCGGCGGCGGGGCTCATGAGCGGGCGCTGGCTGCGGCCCGCCGATCCGCAGAAGGCGAGCCGGCGGCAGGTGGTGGCGCTGTGCCTGTGCTGGTTCATCGTCGACTTCGTCGTCGTGACCCTGGTAAACACCAAGTTCCACCACTACATCCTGCCAGCGCTGCCGGCGCTGGCCATCCTGGCCGGGCTGCTCATCGATGAGCTGTGCCGGGGCGTCAGCAGCTCGCCCGGCGGGGTGCGCGCCAGCCAGGCGGCGCTGCTCCTCATCGGGGTGCCGATCACGTATCTGTCGGGGCACGATCTGGCGAGCTTCCCGGCGCGCATCGGCTGGCTGTTCAACTACGACTACGTAAACGTCCCCGGCGCCGGCCGCGCTTGGCCGGTCATCTCGCAGTACGGGACCCGCTACGAGTACGGTGATCAGATCTTCTGGTACACGGTGGCGGCGACGGCGCTGACCGCGCTGCTGGCGCTTGCGGCCCGCCAGTCGACGATGTCTGCCGATGAGCCGCGCCCGTCGCCGAGGCGCGTCGCCAGCCCAACGCTGCTCATCTTCGCCGGGCTCGCCTTCATCGCCCTTTTGGCGATCGCGATCCGGGTGGCGCCGACGCCGGAGATGGTGGCGATGTACTCCTCGTCCAAGCAGCCGACGAGCCTGATCCTGCCCGCCTCGCTGCGCCTAGTCTATCTCGTCCCCGCCGCTGCTGCCATCGCGTGGCTGGTGGCGCTCTTGTGGCGCTTCGGTGACCTTTTGCGCCTCGGCGGGGCCGCTGCTCAGGGTTCCGCGGCGGGGCCGGCTGCCGGGCGGTACAAGAGCGGACTCCTGGTGGGTCTGCTGCTTGGGGGAATGGCGATCGTCTGGACGACCTTCGTGCTCGACCGCTACCTCATCGATCTGTCGCCGCACTGGAGCCAGAAGCACGTCTTTGCCTCCTACTACCGCCTGCGCAAGGGGCCCGAGGAGCCGGTCATTGCCTGGATGATGTACTGGCGCGGCGAGAACCTTTACACAAGCAACCAGATCTACGACCACCGCCTCGACGCCAATGAGAAGACGGTCTTCCTCGGCGACAAGAATACCGAGAAGCTGCAGGCGTACGTGAACAGCCACCGCGGCCGCCGGATGTTCTTCCTCATCGAGCGCCATCGCCTGGAGTCCCTGCGCAGCCTGCTGCCCGAGTCGGCGCGGTCGACCCTGCAGGTTGTCGACGACAGCAACAACAAGGTGTACCTCGCGGCAGCCCAGCTTTAGTCGCGCCGATGGGTCGCCTCGACTAAGATTGCAGGCGTGGGTGCAGCGACGATCTTTGGTAAAATTATCGAGCCTGTGACGCCTCCCGACATCAGGCCGACCGGCCCCATGGAGATTGCGCGGGCGCTACATCAGCGCGCCGCGCACGACCGTACTGGGGTCTTGCATGTTCACACCCGCGACGGCGTGCGGCGGATTGGCCTGCTCCGGGGCTTTGTCGCGACGATCGATCCGGGGCCGAGCGCTCCGGTGCCGCCCGAGGCGCAGCTGCGCTACATCTTGCGGCTGCGCGGCCAGCCGGAGTTTGCCGAGGGGGCCAAGCTCAGCGCCAAGTACGCCGTCGAGCCGCTGCGCCCCGACGCCAGCATCCGCCAGCACGTCGAGGCGCAGGCGGTCCCGCCCGAGCCGCTGCGCCAGCGCCTGGGTCTGCAGCGGTTCACCGTCACCACGCCGCCGCACCCCTCGGCCCTGCACGCCGACGAGCAGGCCGTGCTGCGCTTCCTCGCCGAGTCGCGCACCGTGCCAGAGCTGCTCACCGGCGGGACGTGGTCGCCGCTGCGGGCGCTGCGGCTGCTGGTCCTCCTCGATGCGCTCGGCTGCCTGGCGGTCGGCGTTCCGTCCGCCGAGCTGGCCGCGGCGTTCACCCAGCTGGAGCTCGCCGCCGACGCCGATCTGGCCGAGCTGCGCCAGGCCTACCGGCGCCTGGCGCGCGGCATGCACCCCGATCGCCACCCGCAGGCCAGCCAGGAAGAGCTGCGCTCGCTGACCGCCCGCTTCACGTCGGTGCACAGCGCCTACCGCCTGCTCCTGCGCCACCTGAGCCCGGGCGACCCCTAGGAGCCCCCGAAAGGCATCGTTCGGCGTGGTGCGGTTCGGTTCGGTGCGGGTTCGGTGCGGGTTCGGTGCGGTTCGGCGCGGCTCTCCGGCACATGCTGCCGCTTGCCAGGGGTGACTTCGCCGCGCACATCGTCGATAGTGGGTCGTATGTCGACCTCTAAAGACACAAGCGCATCCGATCCGCGCGGGAGCGCCCCCGCCGAGCTCTCTGCACCCGCCGCCGCGAGCGAAGGCGCCAGCGACCCGGCCCGCGTCCCCGCGCCGTCCGGTGCGCCCGTGCACCTGCCCGACTTCGTGGCGGCGCTGCCCGAGCAGATCTGGTACCTGACGGCGAGCGGCCAGGAGATGTGGTGCCGCCGCCCCTACGGCTTCTTCTTCAGCACAAGCGCCGCCGCCACCGCCTTCGCCAAGGCCCTGGGGTCGGCCTTCGAGCTGAGCCCGATCGGGGTAAACTCCAAAGAGCTCGTCTCTGCCGAGGCCGTCGAGGCCATGCGCCAGCTGGGCGTCCACCGGCTGTTCATCGACCCCCGCATCGATCCCCAAAGCGGCGATGTCTTTGGCCGCATCCTCCGGCTGGAGCCCGCCGGCCCCCTGCAGTAGCGACCCTTTTTCTATCGCTGAGCAAAAAGCAAAAAAAAGAAAAGAAGCCTTGGTTGGCCTGAAGACGGGTTCCGTGTATCCTGTGCGCCCATGATCGTCATCCTTCTTGGTCCGCCCGCCTCCGGGAAAGGCACTCAGGCGGTGGCACTGTGCACCCGCTATGGCATTCCGCAGATCTCGACCGGTGACATGCTGCGGCAAGCCCAGGCCGCCGGCACCGCGCTCGGCAAGGACGCGGCGCGCTACATGAGCGCCGGCCAGCTCGTGCCCGACTCGGTGGTCATCGGCCTTGTCGGTGAGCGGATCACCGCCGATGACTGCAAGAACGGCTTCCTGCTCGACGGCTTCCCCCGCACCCAGGCGCAGGCCGAGGCGCTGGACAAGCTGCTCAGCGAGAAGCAGTGCCCGCTCGACGCGGTGCTGCAGCTCGACGTCCCGCGCGAGCTCCTCGTCGAGCGCGCGGTGCTGCGGCGGACCGATAAGGCGACCGGCAAGATCTATCATCTGAAGTACAACCCGCCGCCCGAGGGCGCGGTCCTCGAGCACCGCTCCGACGACCAGGAAGACAAGGTCAACAAGCGCCTGGACGACTTCGAGCGGGTGACGACGACCCTCATCCCCTACTACCAGGCGCGGGGCCTCCTGCGCCGGGTAGATGGCGTCGGCTCGCTGAGCGAGGTCCAGGCGCGCCTGTTCGCGGCGCTGCCGGGCTGAGCTACCGCTGCAGATCGACAGCGATCGCCGCGTGATCGGACAGCGGAATCCCCTGGGCGTCGCGCGCCGCGACCACGGTGGCGGCAAGCGGTGACACGCCACGGCCGGCGAACCAGTCAAGGCGCGCCGGCACCACGCCCTTCCACGGGCGCAGCCGGCGCTGCAGCCAGCGGGTCAGCAGGCGGCCGACCTTGGCGTGCAGCTTGGCCACGGCGTAGGGGCTCATGACGTCGTAGCAGTAGGTGCCGCGGGCGCGGTCGTTGAAGCCCTCCAGGCTGAAGTCGTGGCGGCGCAGCACCGCGAACAGCGGCTGCTCGTAGGTCCGCTCCGGGGTCATGTAGCCGTCGACGGTCGGGACGAAGCCGGTGACCAGCAGCTTGTGCAAAAGGTCGCGCATGAGCGGCAGCGGCCCCGAGGCGTCGTAGGTCGTGGTGTTCCAGTCGCCGCCCAGGATCACCCGCCCGAGCGTCGCGGTCTGCTCGAGCAGCGCGTCGAGCTGCAGCGCCCGCTGGCTCGGCGAGGCGTTGGAGTCCAGGTGACAGCCGGCGCACCATAGCGGTCCCTCGGGCAGCAACACCTCGGCCAGGAGCGCCCGCTTGGACCCCAGCCGCTTCTCTCGCCGCGACGAGAACTTGTCGCGCAGCTCGGGCAGCTCGGCGTTTATGATTCGCCCAAGCGGCCAGCGCGACAAGATCGCCGCGCCGGCCAGCGCCAGGGTGTTGGGCGTGCCGTCCGGGTTCTCCAGAAAGTCATCACCGAGGACCAGATACGACACGGTGAAGGCGTAGTGCATGCCCAGGGCGCCGGCCAGCTCGCGCGCGATGTTGCGGTTGCCCGAGCGACCCATCCCGCTGTCCACCTCGGAGAGCAGGACGACATCGGCGGCGCTGAGCGTCGGTTCGCTGCGCAGGGCATCCTGCAGCTCGGCGAGGCGGCTGCCGCGCTGGATGTTCCAGGCCACGACCCGCAGGCGATCGGCGGCGGCGGGCGGCCGCGGCTGGGCGTGGACGCCACGCTCGATGCCGTCGAGCACCCGGGTGAGCTCGGCGCGGATCTGCGGGTACAGGGCGCTGCGCAGGAGGTCGCGGCGCCGGCGCAGGCCCCGCAGGGCTTCGTAGTGCCCCGCCAGGTCGTGGCGCAGCGGCG
>DAOMZC010000316.1:0-7113 GCA_035437965.1 Pseudomonadota bacterium | reverse complement strand
GCCGGCGTTGGCATAGATGTCGGGCAGGACGGTGATGCCGCGCTGCTGCAGGATCTGGTCGGCCTCGGGCGTGGTGGGGCCGTTGGCGCCCTCGGCGACGATGCGGCACTTGAGGTGCTGGGCGTTGTCCTTGGTGATGACGCCGCCGAGCGCCGCCGGCACCAGCACGTCGCACGGCTGGAGGATGAGCTCGGAGGACTGGATGTGGGGGCCGCCGGTCCAGCCGGCCAGGACGCGCCGCTCCTTCACGTGGGCCAGCGCCGCCGAGACGTTCAGCCCGGCGATGTCGTAATACGACGCCGTGTGATCGCCGATGCCGACCACCCGCCCGCCGCGCTCGTGCAGGATGCGCGCGGTGTGGCTGCCGACGTTGCCGAAGCCCTGGACGATGTAGCGGGCGTCGCTTATCTCCTGGCCGCAGGTGCGCAGGAGCTCCTCGCAGGCGATGACCACGCCGCGCCCGGTGGCCTCGTCGCGGCCGACCGAGCCGAACAGATCGACCGGCTTGCCGGTGACCACGCCGGGGTGGAAGCCGTGGAACTTGCTGTACTCGTCCATGATCCAGGCCATCACCTGGGCGTTGGTGTTGACGTCGGGGGCCGGGATGTCCACGTGGTCGCCGATGAGGTCGTGGATGCCGGCGACGAACTTGCGGGTCAGGCGCTCCAGCTCGTGCGAGGACAGCTGGGTCGGGTCGACGGCGATGCCGCCCTTGGCGCCGCCGTAGGGGACGCCGACCACCGCGGTCTTCCAGGTCATGAGCGACGCCAGGGCGCGGACCTCGTCGATGTCGACCTCGGGGTGGAAGCGCAGGCCGCCCTTGAACGGGCCGCGCGAGTTATCGTGCTGGACGCGGTAGCCGGTGAAGGTGCGCACGTGGCCGTTGTCGAGGCGGATGGTGCACTCGACGCGGATCTCGCGGTGGGGAGTGATCAGCGGCTCCACGACTTCTCTGGGTAGCTGCAGGATGGCGGCGGCGCGCTCGAAGTAATTGTTTACGTCGGCAAAAGCATTGGACATTACGGGCCTCCCAGGTAGGTGATCGGCAGCGGCCGGAGGCACCTATCCGTCGTTTGCAAAAGGAGTCACAAACAGCTGCGAGCGGAGTCGATCCGGGCGCCGGCAGGTCGCGCTCCGTTAGATCCCCGAGGAGCGGAAAACAGACGCGGCGAGACTCCTATCAGCCTGTCATCTTACTACGGCCGAGCCGCCAATTTCAGCACGGACGCGCGAGCTTACCCACGGAGGTCTCGGCGTAGCTGCGTCATAAAATCGCCAGGGCTGACGATGCGCACTGCGCTAGCGCACTGCGTCGAATCAGGTGCAGAAGGAGCGTCGCGGGCTTTCGCCAGGGGGCCGCTCACAGCTCCGTACAGAATGACCGCCGCCATCAGGGCTGGCGAGCCGAACGAGCGACGCGCAGCGGGGTCGATTGCTAGCGACAGCGCGGGACGTGCCGACTCGCAGCGTATATATAGAGCCAATGTCCATGAACTGGCTCCAGCTCCTCTCGGCGCGGCGGTTTTGCAGTGATGGCAGCGCCGAGCCCGAGCTCGGCGCCGACGAGCCGCCGATGCGCACCGACTTCCAGCGCGACGCCGACCGCATCATCTTCTCGCCGGCGTTTCGGCGCCTCAAGGACAAGACGCAGGTTTTTCCGCTGCCGGAAAACGACCTCATTCACTCGCGCCTGACCCACTCGACCGAGGTCGCGGTGGTCGGGCGCTCGCTCGGCTTCGCCGTCGGGCGCGAGCTGCCGGCGCGCCACCCGCAGCTGGCCGCGACGAGCCGCGAGCTGGCGCGCAGCTGGGCCCAGGACCTGGCCGACGTGGTGGCCGCGGCGTGCCTGGCCCACGACATCGGCAACCCGCCGTTCGGGCACGCCGGTGAGGACGCCATCGCCCGCTACTTCGGCGCCGCCGTGCAGCCGGCAGCGGGATCGCGGCGCGGCGAGCTGGGTGGTCACTCGCTGACCGCAGCGCAGTGGGCCGACCTCGTCCGCTTCGAGGGCAACGCCCAGGGCTTCCGCATCCTTACCCGCCTGCACGACGAGCGCAACCTGGGCATGCGCCTGACCGCGGCGACCCTCGGCGCGTTCACCAAGTACCCGTGCGAGAGCGGTGCCGATCCCGAGGCGCCTGCCGACCCCCCCGGCAGCCCATCGCAGTGCCCATCGCAGTGGAAGAAGCACGGATTCTTTCAGTCCGAGCGCCGCGTGTTCCAGGCCGTGGCCAACGAGCTGGGCCTGTTGCCGGCGCCGGGTCCGCTGCTCCGCTACTGCCGCCACCCGCTGGCGTTCCTCGTCGAGGCGGCCGATGACATAAGCTACCGCATCCTCGACCTGGAGGACGGGCTGCGGCTGAACCTGGTGCCGCGCCACAAGGGCATCGACGCGCTGTGCGAGATCGCCAAGAAGACGCCGCGCTTCGTCCGCCCTGACGAATCCGACAGCGGCGCGGTCGAGCAGCTGCGCGCCCGGGCGATAAAGCAGCTCATCATCGAGGTCTACGCCGCGTTCCTCGACTGCGAGGCGCGCATCCTCGCCGGCCGCTACCCCGGCTGCCTGCTCGACGAGGTGCCGTCGGCGCCGCAGCTGGAGGCGATCCGCCAGCTCACCGAGACCTGCTGCTACCGCTCGCGCGGGGTGCTGGAGATCGAGCTCGCCGGCTACCACCTAATCGGCGCGCTCCTTCACGAGTTCATCCCCGCCGCGGTCAAGCCCGCCGCGACGCGCAGCCAGCACGAGGACAAGCTCCTGGCGCTGCTCGGCATGCCACCGTCCGAGTCCTGCCCCTACGAGCGCGCCCTGCGCGTCACCGACTACATCGCCAGCATGACCGACGGCTACGCGGTGACCCTTTACCGGCGCCTCAAAGGGATCTCGCTGCCCGGTGCCGGGCGCTAGCCGGGCGGGCGGATCGGTGCCGCGCGGCAGCCGCGGTGGTGTAACTTGTGGCCATGGCGGAAAGAGCTCAAACCTCGCGCGCGGTGCTGATCGGAGCCACTGGAGCCGTCGGGCGCAACGTCCTTGATGCGGTCCTGCACTCGCCGCACTTCATCGCCGCGACCACGCTCGGGCGGCGCAAGCTGGCGGCCGATGATCCGCTGGCCGCTTCGCAGAAGCTGACCGAGCACGTGGTCGACCTGGCGGCGCCCGAGTCCTACAAGGCGCTCCTCGGCGGGCACGACACGGCGTTCTGCACCCTCGGGGTGGGCCAGCCGTCCAAGATGCCCGAGAGCGAGGTCCGGCGCATCGAGGTCGACACCGTGCTGGCGTTCGCCGCCGCGTGCAAGGAGCGCGGCGTCTGCCACTTCACCCTCATGACCTCGGCGGGCGCCGACCGCCACTCGCGGGTCAAGTACCTGCGGATGAAGGCCGAGATCGAGCAGGGCGTCGCCGACCTCGGCTTTGCCCGCTGCACGCTGGCGCGGCCGTCGATGCTGCTCACGCCGGAGAACCGCTACGGAGCGAGCCAGGGCGTGCTGCTTGCCGTGTGGCCGCACCTCGACTTCATCCTCGGCGGGCCGCTGCGCAAGTACCGCGGGATCAGCGTGCGGACGCTCGGGCAGGCGCTGGTGCGCAACGCCGAGCGCCTCGCCCCGCCGGGCCGCCCGGCCGCCCCGGTGGAGATCCTGGAGTGGGACGATTTCACGCGGCTCACCAGCGCCGCCGGATCCGGGGCCGGCTAAAGATGGCGCCCGAGATGCGCGCTTCCGCGCCGAGCGCCGCCGACCCCGGCCGGGTGCGCCAGCTCCTCGACGCGGTGCTGCCGGGGGACGCCGAGCTCGCGGCCTTCTGTCAGGACCGCTTTCCCGAGGTGCGGGCGCTGTTCACCCCGGCCATGGACCGCGCCCAGCGGCTCGACCTGCTGCTTGCCCGAGTGGCCGATGCGCGCGAGGTGGAGGCCCGCCTGCGCGCCTTTGCCCCGAACGCCCGCGCCTGGGGGCCGCAGCGCCCGCGCTGGCCTTATGTGATCCTCGGGCTGGCGGTCTTTACGGCGCTGCTCGGCGGGTTTCTCGCCTGGCGGATGACCATGGCGCGGCGGCCGCAGGGCCTGCTGCCGGTGGTGGGGCCGGGCGCCGGCGAGCCCCGGACGAGCGGCCGGGCGGCGACGCTTGTGCTTCTACCGGCCGGCGCCCCCTGGTACGGTGCGCGGCACAAGGAGGCGCCATGCTGTCCCCCCGCTCCCGACCCCTGGCTCGCCCACGCGCGCAACTCTCTCAGAGTTTCTGGCTGAGTTTCTGGCCGCGCGTCTGCCTGAGCCTCTGGCTGCCCGCCTGCGCCGCGAACCCCGAGCCGCCCCCGCCGCCGGGCTCCCCCGTCGAGTCGGTTCCCCAGCAGAGCACCGTGATGGCGCGCGGCCTGACGGCGCCGGTGGACGTGGTGCGCGACGAGTTCGGGGTGCCGCACATCTACGCCCAGAGCTTCGCCGACGCGGCCTTCGCGCAGGGCTACTTCATGGCCCAGGACCGGCTGCTGATGATGGACCTCGGGCGCCGCCAGGCCACGGGGACGCTGGCCGAGCTGCTCGGCGAGCTGAGCCCCGGGCTCATCGACAGCGACATCAACATGCGGGTGCACCACCTGGCCGCCACGGCGCACAAGACCCTGGCCGAGCTGCGGGCGAGCAGCGACGCGCAGGACCAGGCGCTGGTCACCGCGGTGGACCAGTTCGCCGCCGGGGTGAACACCTATATCGCCGAGGCGCAGGCCGACAGCCGCCGCTTCCCCGCGTCGCTCACCCTCGTCTACGACATCAAGACCGCGCGCCCCTGGCAGCCCGAGGACTCGATCGCCCTGGCGCTGCTGCAGGCGTTCTCGCTGAGCTTCGACGCCGACAGCGAGATCACCTTCTCGGCAGTCGAGGAGGCGGCGGCGCTGAAGTTTGACGGCGCCGCCGATCCGGTGCGCGCCGCGCGCAAGGGCCTGGGAGCGGATCTGCAGCTGCTGGCGCCCGTCGACCCGACGTTCACCCTCCCCGAGGCCGGCGGCCAGCCGGTGCGCCACGCCCGCGCCGCGGTCCGCGCGAGCGCCGCCGAGCTGCGGCTGTTGCGCGCGGCCCGCCGCTCGGTGGCGGGGCTCGGCGATGACCACGTGCTGCGGCCGGCGATCGGCTCGAACAACTGGGTCGTCGGCGCCGGCCTGTCGGCGACCGGCCACCCGCTGCTCGCCAACGACACCCACCTTTTGCTCAGCAACCCCCCGGTGTTCTATCTGCAGCACCTCAAGGTCAGCACCGCCGCGCGCACCGACAGCGTGATGGGCGTGCAGTTCGCCGGCCTGCCCGGCGTCGTGCTGGGCATGAACGAGCACCTGGCGTGGGGCAGCACGGTCAACCAGATCGACGTGACCGACGTGTACCGCGAGGCCGTCGTGCCGTGCCCCACCGGCGGCGGTCCGTGCGTGCTGTGGAAGGGCGGCAAGGTGCCGCTGCAGCCGCGCAAGGAGGTCATCGGCGTCGGCCGCTTCGGCAAGCTCAGCGAGGAGCGCGAGGTCACGCTCTACGACGTGCCGCACCATGGCCCGATTGTGCCGCGGCTCACCGCCGACCACCAGCCCGAGCCGCTCGGGACGAGCGAGCTGTCGATCCGCTACACCGGCTACGAGCCGGTGCAGCTGCTTCGCGCGGTGTGGGGCGTCAACCTGGCGCGCAACCTGGACGAGGCGGTGGTGGCGCTGGAGCGCGACTTCCTGGTCGGGCGCCAGAACTGGGTGTTCATCGACGACCGCGGCCACTTCGGCTGGACGCAGGCGACGCGGGTGCCGCGGCGGTCGCCGGGCTTTGCCCCGTGGAAGGTCCTGCCCGGCGATGGCAGCGCCGAGTGGCTGTCCGACCTCGATCGCAAGTACGTGCCGCACGCCACCGATCCCGCGCAGGGCTTCCTGGTCACCGCCAACAACGACCCGATCGGGGTCACCGCCAACGGCGATCCGTTCTTCGGCCAGCCGCTCATCGACGGCGCGCCGCGCTATCTGGGCGCCGACTACGACTCCGGCACGCGCGCCGGCCGCATCACCAAGCGCATCGTCGCCAAGAAGAGCGCCGGCCAGAAGCTGACTCTCGACGACATGGCCGCCATCCAGGCCGATCAGGTCACCGAGTACGGGGAGTTGCTGGCCCCGACGCTGCTCCTGGCCGGCGAGGCGCTGCTCAAGGAGCTCGCGCAGCCGGGCAGCGTGCCCGAGCTGACGCCGCTTGTGGCCGCGGCGAGCCCCGAGGTCAAGGCGCTGTTGCCCGCGGCGCTCGCCTGGGTGCGCGGCTGGAGCTTCGCCACCCCGGCGGCGATGCCCGAGGAGAGCCCGAGCGCGGCGCAGATCGCCGACTCGCAGGCCACCGTGGTGTTCGCGATGTGGCTCGGGCAGCTCGACAAGCTGGCGCTCGGGGATGAGCTGGCGGTGCTGGGGGTGCGCACCGGGTCGGACTCGCGGACCCGGCTGCTCATCCGCATGTGCAACGCGCCGGCCTCGCTAAAGACCGGCGTGCACTCGCGCACCGGCGACGCGGTCCTGTTCGACGACCTGGGCACCCCAGAGCTGGAGACCAAGACCGGGATCGCCGCCAAGGCGCTCCTGGCTGGCCTGGCGGCGCTCGGCGGGCGCCTGGGCACCGACGGCAGCCGCTGGCGCTGGGGCCAGCTCCACACCCTCACCATGCAGTTCCCCGCCGGCCTGTCGGCGCTGAACCTGCCGCCCAGCGACGACCCGAACTTCCCCGGCGGCTTCCCGCGCCCCGGCACCAACGGCACTGTCGATGTCGGCGCGCACGGCCTGTCACCGACGCGTTTCACGTTCCAGGACGGCGCCGCGATCCGCTTTGTCTGCGAGATGACCCCCAGCGGCCCGCGCGCCCGCAACGCCCTGCCCGGCGGCCAGATCTTCGATCCCGAGTCCCCGCACTACCGCGATCAGGCCGAGCTGTGGCGAAAAAACCGCGCCTTCGAGCTGGCGTTCCGCGACGACGAGGTCTTGCAGAGCGCGCAGCGCGAGCAGCAGCAGCGGGGCTTTGGCCGCACCCGCTTCGTCCCCGCTCCCTAGCAGGCTGAGGCAAAACGACTCTGCGACCCGATTTCGCGTCCGGCCGTGCAGGCAGCCACGAGGCTGCTCCGCGCGGC